>CAIYWO010000399.1 GCA_903929925.1 uncultured beta proteobacterium
GCGACCTCTAGCTTGCGGTCAAACTCTAACGGTTTGAATAAGCGTAATGTCTTTTTGGCTTCGGCGACGGTGTAAAGCGGTAACGCCGGTGCGTGTACTGTTGTGTGGTGGCGATTTGCAAAGTCCGCTTCCTCTTCCTGGAGCTTTGCGCTATCAAGCAACAGGCCGTGGCACAAGTCTATAGTCGATGGCGTTGCGTAAATGGCACCATGAAAGCCTTGCTTCATGAGTATTGGCAACGCACCGGAGTGATCCAAGTGCGCATGCGACAGCACTACCGCAGCTAACTTGGCAGCATCAAACGGCATCTCGGTTCGATTGAGGACCCGCAGATTTTTGAAACCTTGAAATAAGCCGCAGTCGATCAGCACCTGCGTATTCGCTGTGCTGATCAGTGTCTTTGAGCCTGTAACGGTTCCAGCGGCGCCTAGGAAAGTTAGCTTCATCTCGACCCCTTGGTTGCTAGTGTGTATCCATGATACAGACTATTCCTAGGATTAAAGCGCCCTACTTTTCTAGCGATTTTCAAACTTTGGCTTGCGCTTCTCTGCGAACGCAGTAATCGCTTCGCGATGGTCGAACGTCGTCTGCACAAGTGCCTGATAGGCAGATGCCATATCGAGTGAAACAGGCAGACTTACATGTTGAGAATCACGTACCAATTTTTTACTCGCACGAATCGCGTGCACAGGATGCGAAGCGATGCGTGCCGCCATCGCACGTGCTTCATCCATTAGCACTGCATCATCAACGACCTTTGAAACAAGACCAATGCGCGCAGCCTCTTCACCGTCAATAAAGTCACCGGTAAAAGTCATCTCAAAGGCTTTCGAAAGTCCGACGGCACGAGGTAAGAACCAGGCGCCACCGTCGCCGGAAACCAAACCGACGCGTGCAAAGCTTTCGCCAAATTTTGCACTACGCGCGGCAATGCGAATATCGCACATCGTCGCGAGGTCACAGCCTGCTCCGATCGCAGCGCCATTCACCGCTGCAATAATTGGTGCCTCAAGATTGTAGAGAGCGACGGGTACGCGTTGAATGCCCTCTGTGTAATAACGCCGCACATCCACGGGAGCCTTTTGAACGGACGCTGTGCTGCGATCCTGCATCTTCTTGACGTTACCACCAGACGAGAAACCCTCACCGGCACCAGTCAAAATAACGCAACCAACGCTGTAGTCTTTGTTGATCTTGGCGGCGTACTCGACCAATGCATCATTAATTTCTGGGGATAGCGCGTTGCGCGTATCAGGTTCGTTCAGCGTGAGCGTAACAATGCCACCCTCTTGTTCGTATTTCACTGCAACTGCAGTCATGTCAGTCTCCAGACGCGCAAGCGCACGTCGAATAATTAAATTGTGCCTTCGGTTTTCAAGGCAGTGATATCAGAATCGGACAACCCCAACCAAGCACCGTACACCTCTTGGTTATGCTGACCAAGCTTCGGACTCGACACGGTTGGAATACGATCTGCGCCATGTATCACGAGTGGCGAGCCAGGTAAGACGACCCGCCCAAGCTCCTGGTCCTCAAACCACTCGAGCATTCCTCTTGCATGCATATGCGGATCGTTCATCACCTCGATCAGATTACGAACCGGAGCGGCGGGAAAACCATGCTCTTTACTCAGCGCAACCAGCTCATCGCGCGTGGCTGAGCTCGCCCACTGTTGCACAACGGCATCGGTCTCAGCAAGATTTTCAACGCGCGCTTTGTTTGTCGAGAATCGCACATCGTCTTTTAAATCTTGACGATTCATGGCCGCCAGCATCTTGTGCCAGTGCGGCTCAGTCACGCAAACGATGGCGATATGTCCATCTTTCGCTTCATAAACATTGTAGGGCGCAAGCGCCAGACCACCATGACGGTTACCCACCCGCGGAGGCAAGGCGCCACTTCCACGATAAGTGAAGCCCAGGTTCGAGGCCAACGTTGGGTATGCCGTATCTTGCATCGCAACTTCGACTAGGCGCCCCTCTCCTGTTTGTGTACGTTCGTACAGTGCCGTCATGATTCCGGCGTACAGATGCACACCACTGAGGAAATCGACGATTGATGCCCCAGCGCGCATGGGAGGGCCATCAGGCATACCTGTCACGCTCATCATGCCTGACGAAGCCTGAATCGTGACATCCATCGCAAGGTTATCGCGATCAGGTCCCGACAATCCGTAGCCAGTACCTGTCCCGTAAATCAGTCGAGGATTGATTTCGTGCAGAACGGACCACCCTACTCCTAAGCGATCCATCACACCAGGCGCAAAATTTTCAACGACGATATCAGCGCGTTTAACCATCTCTTTAAAAAGAGCGCATCCGCGTTCTGTCTTCAAATTAAGCGTGATCCCACGCTTATTTGTGTTGAGCATCGCCATCGGCAACGAAGCACTGCCACTTACCTTCGCCCGGATGCGCGAGGGCTCACCATTGACAGGCTCAATCTTGATGACATCTGCCCCTGCTTTAGCCATCAAGAAGGTTGCGTATGGGCCTTGGTAAATCTGTGTGAGATCAATGACAGTGATGCCGTCTAGAGGCGTATTTTTTCGCACTAGCGAGCCTCTTTCAAAATCTTTTTGGCGATGGACATGCGATGCACTTCAGACGGGCCCTCATAGACGCGCATGACGCGCACACGTTGTGCCATCAAATGTAAGGGCATCTCTTTGGTGACACCCATCGCACCAAACGTCTGCATGGCGTGATCGATAATCTCAGCAGCCATCTCGGTTGCGTACACTTTGATCATCGACGCTTCGAACTTAACATCCTGACCTAGGTCTTGCTTGCGCGCCGCATCGAGCACCATTAAACGACACGCGTGAATCTTCATCGCGGCGTCTGCGATCCACCACTGAATCGCTTGACGATCACTCAGAGGCATACCAAACGTCACACGCTGTTTGGCGTGCGTACACATCATGTCAAGTGCTCGGCGGCTCATGCCGATACACCAGGCGCCCATCTGTAATCGACGGATCACCAACCGCAACTGCATCGGAGCGAAACCCGCACCGACCTCCCCCAACAAATTCTCTTTGGGAATACGGCAGTCTTCAAACGCAAGCTCATAAGTGCGATGCCCTGCGAGCATGGGAATCTCGCGCAATACTTCAAAACCGTTGGTGCCTTTGTCTACGATAAAAGCGGTAATGCCCTCGTGCCTCTTGCCCGAGCCGACTCTGGCCATCACCACAACAAAATCGGCTGCGGGAATGCGACTGACCCAAATCTTGCGGCCATTAATGACCCACTCGTCACCGTCCAAGACAGCACGTGTCAGCATTCCAGACGGATCTCCGCCTGCATTGGGTTCCGAAATTGCGATTGCTGATTTAGCATCACCACTTGCATAGGGCTCAAGATACTTTTTCTTCTGCTGCTCGTTTGCAGTCGCCATGAGCATATGCAGGTTTGGCGAATCAGGAGGAAAAGTGAATGGCACGACAGTGCGACCTAGTTCTTCGTTGAGAGCCATCAGTGTGACAGCGGGAAGGTTTGCACCTCCCATTTCCTCGGGCGCATCGAGCGCCCATAGCCCTAACTCTTTACATTTCGCACGAAGGCTTGCGTCCTCTTCTTTGGTCAACGCGCAATGCTCACCCGCGATCTCGCGGCTAAGGATTCCGGCCTCTAAAGGCATGAGCTCCTGATCGACGAATTTAGCCACCAATTCGACAATCATCTTGGCTTCTTCACTTTCCTGTGTTGCTGCGTGATTCATATCCACTGCGTGCTCCTGTTATTGGACTTTTATGGGCTAATCATACCGAATACTCGAAAAAGAAATCCTTAACACCGCTGAGGAATATGAACGTCGCTCAAAAGAAATCTGCCTTGCGTAGCGCCTCCCTCTGTTAGCATTAAGAACCCCTGAACTAGTCGACTCAATCTAAGCAATGGGGCGCCCCCAAAAGAGGACATTTAATGAATCGTTTCGATGATGCCGGCAAACTGATATTGCGCCTGACCGTTGGTGTGTTGATGCTTATCCACGGCCTACACAAACTGATCAATGGCATTGACGGGATAAGCGCACTCGTTGCAACAAATGGCTGGCCGAGCGCCCTAGCCTACGGCGTTTATGTGGGCGAAATTGTCGCACCTGCGCTAATCATCCTAGGCGTATTAACCCGCCCCGCCGCCCTTGTGCTGGCTTTTAATATGGTCATTGCGGTCTATTTAGCCCATAGCCATCAACTGTTTCAACTCACGAAAACTGGCGGCTGGTTTCTGGAACTTCAAGCCTTCTTCCTGTTCGGAGCCCTTTGTATTGCGTTGTTTGGGGCTGGAAAATTCAGCCTGGCGGGCGCACGAGGACGTTTTAATTAACGAAAATCGCCAAAGCGCTGTCGAACCGCTTCCATTTCGGATTCAAACACGACTCGCGCTTGTGCCATACAAATGCGCTGGTCTTCGAGAGGCATGCTTTTACAGGCGTTTTGTGCCTCCTGATGTGCAGCGACAGCCTCAGCTCGACCCGTTTTGAATTTTTGTTCGGGTGTGATGTCTTCCTCGCTCCAGCGAGCTGGGTCTGAGTCAGCCATACCGGGCCAAACAATAGCGGGTATCGGGGGTAACTCTCGTTGGGCAAAGCTTGTAGGTGTGAAGAAAGACAGCGCAAAACCGAAGATCAAGAGGCCTACGACCGACCCCAATACCTGCGAACGATATCGACTCATGTTGTTTCCTTTACTTTATTGCATGCACACCAATAACTTTACGCTGATTTACCGATGAAAAAAATATTTCAATTTGATCTGACGCAAAAATACGCGTACTGGCGCTCGCTAGCGGCTCTACTGACCGCTCTCTGTTTACAGCCTGCTGCACACGCCCAGCTTCAACCAGGCGCGGCGGCACCCGTTTTCTCTGCTCCTGCTGCCCTAGCTGGAAAAACCTTCACGTTTAAGTTAACTGAAGCGTTAAAAACAGGTCCTGTCGTTGTGTACTTCTACCCAAAGGCCTTCACAAGCGGTTGCTCGATCGAAGCAAATCTATTTGCACAGGCGACTGATGAGTTTCAATCTCTAGGTGCGACAGTCATTGGTGTGTCCGGAGATGATATCGAGACCCTCAAGAAATTTTCACTTGGTCCGTGCGGCGGCAAGTTCGCCGTCGCAGCAGACCTTGATCGCACAACCATGAAGGCCTACCAAGCCACGATGTTTTTTTCATCTGAGATGGCGAGCCGTATCTCTTATGTTGTCACGCCAGATTTGAAAGTATTTTTTACGCATGCAAGTCTGAGTCCTGATCAACATGTCTCGACGACTCTTGCTGCTGTTAAGCGTTGGCGCGAGCAAAACAAATGACAACAATCTGTTGGTTTAGAACCGACCTTCGGATACAGGACCAGCCCGCTTTATATGCGGCAGCCACTAACGGTCCGACTATCGGGCTGTTCATCGTGTCCGAACAGCAATGGGCATCGCATCAGGATGCTCCGATCAAAGTCGACTTCTGGCTACGTGCACTCAGAAGCTTGTCCGCAGACCTTGCAGGCCTAAACATTCCTCTGAAGTTACTTGTCGTTCCAAAGTGGAAGAATGTTCCGAAAGCGTTACTTGATTTTGCAAGAGTGCATGGCGCGGATGCCGTGCATTGCAATCGGGAATACGGAGTAAACGAGCGCAATCGAGATCGGGCAAGTTTTAAGCTACTTAAAGATAACGGCATCTCCTTGACGGGTCATCTGGGCACAACACTCTTTGAACCAGGAAGCATCAAAACTGGCGGAGACAGCTATTACCGCGTCTTTACCCCGTTTTCACGAGCATGCCGCAGTGCGCTGGAGGCACGTCCTTACGTCCTGACCCCCACGCCCCCTAAACAGACAAGCCTACCAGGCGTTAAAGCGGATAGCATTCCCACGACCCTCGCGTATTGTGCCGATATTTCCGAAACAATCCGAGCTGGCTGGCCAGCCAGCGAGGCTGAGGCACACAAGCGCCTCGACCACTTTTCGGACGAAGCGATCTATCACTACCAACGCGATCGCGACTTACCGGCAGTACCCGGCACCAGTACACTTTCACCATACTTGGCTGCAGGTTTAGTTTCTGTGGGACAGTGTTTACACCGCGCCATGGCATGCAATCAAGGTGAGACCGGAACGGGAAACCCAGGCGTCACAACCTGGATTAATGAGCTTTTATGGCGCGAGTTCTACCAGCATCTGCTCCACGGCTACCCTGAGCTATCAATGCACCAACCCATGCGCGCGCAAACAAATGCCGTCGTATGGCGGACCTCAGATGAGGACTTTGCTGCCTGGTCAAGCGGCCAGACTGGCGTGCCGCTTATTGATGCTGCCATGCGCCAGCTTCTGCACACAGGTTGGATGCATAACCGCTTACGCATGGTTGTCGCAATGTATTTAACTAAAAATATGCTGATCGATTGGCGGCGAGGCGAAGCCTTTTTTATGCGGCATTTAATCGACGGAGAGCTCGGCGCAAATAATGGCGGTTGGCAGTGGAGTGCTTCAACAGGTGCGGATTCCGCCCCGTACTTCAGAGTCTTTAATCCAATCAGTCAGTCTGAGCGCTTTGATCCGAAGGGAGCCTTTATTAAACACTGGCTTCCCGAACTCGAAAACCTCAGCATCAAAGAAATACACGATCCGCTTCCCCTTACTAGATCCGCCACAGGATACCCAGAACAACGCGTAGATCTGCGTAGCTCTCGGTTGCGTGCGATCGAGGCCTTCTCATCTCTTGCTCCCTAACGTCCAACATGCCCTTTGATCACTTAAGCGCCCTCACCATTGATGGAAAACCGCAGGCCCTGTCCGTCTATCGCGGCCAGGTTCTTCTCATCGTAAACGTGGCATCGAAATGTGGCTTCACAAAACAATATTCAGAGCTAGAGGCCTTGTATCAAGAATTCAAGGACCAAGGGTTTTCTGTGCTCGGATTTCCCTGCGATCAATTTGGGCACCAAGAACCAGGAGACAACGAAGCGATCGCTGCCTTCTGCGATCTTCAATTCAAGATTACGTTTCCAATGTTTGCAAAGATTGAGGTCAATGGACCAAATGCTAGTCCGGTGTATGCGTGGCTCAAAAACGAGAAAACCGGCCTATTAGGGACTGACTCGATCAAATGGAATTTCACTAAGTTTCTCATCGGTCGCAACCAACACGTCATAGAGCGGTACGCCCCCACGACACGTCCTGTGACGCTTCGCGAAGAGATCAAGCAGGCGCTATCCGTCCCTTATACTTGCTCTGAGAAATGACCTGGAATATGAACGTGCGACGACTTCTTTTACCTGCAGCCCTAACCTGTCTACTCTTAATTGTTGGCTGCTCCTCCCAGGGCTCCGGTGGAGATATCACCCTAGCAAGCCCCGCTCAGCGCAGCAACTCTACACCCAGCCCCCGAAATGTGTTGAATACGGCAACAAGCACCACGTCTGCGCCTACCCCCACCAACTTTCAGTCTGGTTCCGGCGCCACGATAAATATTGGGACGCAATATAACGAAAGCACGGCTGCGGCGAGTCCGACGACTCCGGTCGTGTCAACGCAAAGCGTCACGCAGCCAACACCCTTACGGGCTCCTGTCGCGTTGCCCGCCGTGCCTGCAGCTCCTGCGACTAACGAAACGCCTAAGGCGGGTTCAAGCGCACGTACGGCTGCATCGACGCGCTCGGCACCCGTCACAGCAGAACCTCAGCAAGGAATTCAGCCTTCTAAAAAACAAGTGCTCGTCCAAACTAAACCGGGTTGCACAGGAAAGCAATGCCCGTCGATCAAGCTAGAACGACTCATCTTCACACAGCACGAGCGGTTTAGTGCCTTCGTAGAGCAGTCATTGTTATCAATGGCACAAATCGAGAGCAATCAGGCTAAGAACTTCGAAACACTCAAACAGCTCAGCGACTACTTTTGGGCAACTGCTCGACCACGCGACGAGATACTGCTGCGTGCGACGCTCAAACGTGCGACGCCAACAATCATCGTGGTTCAACTCGATAGCTACATCTACTCTGGCGGTGCGCACGGCAACTCAACGACCCAGTACCTAAATTGGTTACCGCAGTCAGACATCGTGGTGAATCTTCAAACGATGATCCCATCAGACAATATGCCTGCATTCGAAGCCGCACTGAAACGTCAGCATGCGCGTTGGCTGCAAACGAACGACCTCGCCAAAGCCGATCCCAAGGCCTATGACAAAATGTGGCCATTCCATTTTTCGGAAAACGCCGCACTTTTAGAGGAAGGCATCGCCATCACATACGACCCCTATGAAATTGGTCCTTACGCTTTAGGCATGCCAACACTTATCGTGCCCTACTCAGAGCTGCAGGGCATTCTGCGCCCTGAACTCATGCCTCGCTAAGGCGCATTCGTACCAACACAGACCTGTTCAGTGCGCGTTGAGGCTACTGTGCCCTCTATTGAGGTGCAGACTGCTTGGCGCGCCGCTCCCTCGCAATTTTCTCTAGCGCTTGCGCGAGCTGAGCGTTACCCTTCTCTCTCGCGGTTTCAATCGCATCCTTGGCTTTGAAGTTCGAGGCCGTCGGGTCAGCCCCTGCGTTAATGAGCGCTTGAATGACCTCAACGTTTCCGTTGCTTACTGCCAAAATCAGCGCAGTGTCGCCATCCGGATTCACCTCGTCTACTGAAGCGCCCTTTGCTAACAACAGCTTAACAACCGGAACCTGACTTTTAACGGTGGCATAGTGCAGCGCATTCCAGCCAGGCTGGCTCACGCGAGCGCCTTTGTCTATTAACTTTTGGGTGCGGGCCAGGTCACCTAACAGCGCCGTATACATAATCGGCGTCTCGTTGTATTGGTTACCCAGATTAATGTCTATCTTAGGATGCGCCATGAGCAAGTCAAACGCTCTCCATGAGTCTTCACGGGCTGCATAGATCAGCGCGGGCTGTTGATCGGCATTTTTTCTATTCGGATTGAATCCAGTACGAAAAAGCTCTCGCATTTCAGCGTCCCGGTCGTTCTTAATCATTAACCAGTACTCTTTTACAGCAGCCGGACTAGAGGGCTGTGCATTGGCGGGCACTGCAAAGCACAGACCAAAGATTAAAATAAAAAAACCGGATATTGTTTTTAAATAACGGCCATTTGTATATTGATTTATCATTTTAAATACCGGATATTAATAAAATACTTTAAACGTAAATTGTATAATTATTTACTTTAAATAATTAACATTAATTTACGCACTTAACTTACTGAATAATCTAAAGAAATTGTTTGTAGAGGCTTCTTCAATTGCTGAAAGCGAAACGCCACGCAATTGAGCCAGCATTTCTGCAACGTGTATGACTTTAGAAGGATCATTGAGCTGCCCTCTGAAAGGCACCGGCGACAAGTACGGTGCGTCGGTTTCAATCAAGATACGATCCAAGGGCATCCGTCTAGCCACTTCCTGCAAGTCCTTTGCGCTCTTGAACGTCACGATGCCAGAAAAAGAAATGTAAAACCCCATCTCCATCGCGTGGCAAGCAACCTCCCAGGATTCGGTAAAGCAGTGCATCACACCGCCGGCCTCCTCGGCTCGTTCCTCGCGCATCAAAGCAATTGTGTCTTCAGAGGATGCACGCGTATGAATAATCAGGGGTAATCCGGCCTGTCGCGCCGCTCGGATATGGGTACGAAACCGATCCCTTTGCCATGTCAAATCGCCCTTTAGACGAAAGTAGTCTAGACCTGTCTCCCCAATTGCGACAACCTTAGGGTGCCGACTTTGCTCGACGAGACACTGAACATCGGGCTCAACCGTGTCCTCGTAGTCAGGATGCACGCCGACAGAGGCCCAAAGCGGCGAGTGCTGCTCAACGATATCGATCAACCCAGGCCAGTCAGGCAAATTGACGCTCACACATAACGCATGAGAAACGCGATTATCCTGCATTTTTTTTAGGATATCTGGTAACTGCACGACCAGCTCTGGAAAATCTAGGTGGCAGTGTGAATCTACAAACATAGTGAAGGTTCCGCTATATGCTACGCGCTGGCTGACAACATGCCACCATACGCTGTAGTGCCGATTGTGCAAACAGCTTTGCGTTCAAAGGGTGGCCTGCAATACGAGATTGCTCAGCCAACCATTTACTTAGTTCACTCAGCTTTTTGGCCTCGCAATGCCGCACAACATCAGCGATGTTCTGTCCAAGCCCCGGAAAGTAACGCGGCGCCAAGCCGTGAACAACTAGGTTCAAATCCACCGCAACACGAGACAATGCATCTAACCACTGCGGTGTCGGTGTCTTCGAAACCGTATCCGCTACCGCGCCAAGGTCAAGCGCACGCCCCGACTGCAGGGACTGCAACAGTCCCTCTAGCCAGAGCGGACATGCGGGACCGTCAGACTGCGCCAAGCGTCTTGCTTGCACAGGCGCACCACCCGCCGCCGCAAGCCACTGGTCGGGGGCGGGAATGCCCTGCCCCCGAAGCCACCCCATCGCGTCTGCATGGCTTGGCGTTGGGAGGGCTAGCCGCCTGCAACGTGACAACAAGGTCGGCAGCAAGCGATCTGGCGCATCCGCAACAAGTAGAAAAACGGTTGCAGCGGGAGGCTCTTCAAGCACTTTAAGCAAAGAATTACCCGAGATGGTTGTCAACGCTTCTGCAGGGTAAATGACCGCAACGCGCCAGCCACCTCGATGTGTCGCATGATTGAACCAAGGCTCCATCGAGCGAATCTGATCAACCCGAATATCTTTAGACGGTGCTCTCTTAGGCGACCCACCAGAGGCTGACGCATCGCTGGACATATCGATCGCGTCGTCGCCCGTCGCCTCGTCTGCGCCCTCTTCGAGGGCAAGCGCCTCAGGCCGAATGCGTTTTAAATCCGGGTGATTGCCGTGTGATACCCAGCCGCATGCGAGACATTTGCCACACGCTAACCCGTTGACAGGACTCTCGCAGAGCAATGCAGCAGCAGCGGCAAGTGCGAACTCACGCTTACCTATCCCAGCTAGCCCATGAATTAACCAGGCATGCGCAAAACGCTCGCGCGTCCCAAGCCAATTAGTCGCTAACTCTGTTTGCCAGGGGAAAAATGCGGCCTGACTCATCGGTCCGAGCCTGCACGAATTAAGTTGTCGATCTGCTGTCCAAGCTCGATTCGGATCGCATCGATTGGTTGCGTAGAATCAACAACCCTGAAGCGCTGCGCCTGAGATGCCGCTCGATCCAGATAGACCTGTCGTGTGCGCAAAAAGAAGGAGTCCGCTTCTTGCTCAAAACGATCTTTATCACGCGTCCGATTCAAACGTTCCCGCGCCACCTCCAGTGGCACATCGAACAACCAGGTCACATCTGGCTGCAAATCGGGGTGCACCCAACGCTCAAGAGCCTCAATTTTCGTCGTCCCAAGCTCGCGTCCACCGCCTTGGTACGCGAAGGTTGCATCAGTAAAACGGTCGCACACGACCCAGGAACCAGCTGCCAGCGCTGGCTCTATGACCGAACGAACGTGCTCGGCTCTTGCCGCGAACATCAGCAAGGTCTCGCATTCGAGGGACATCGGTTCATGCAGCAGCAACTCGCGTAGCTTCTCGCCAATCGGCGTGCCGCCAGGCTCGCGCGTGCACAGCACAGTCACTCCGCGCGAAGTGAGCGTGTCAACCATCCATTGCACATGAGTACTCTTACCGGCACCGTCCACGCCTTCGAGGGTTAAAAACAGCCCGCGTTTAACCGTCATGGCTTGCGTCCCAAAATGTATTGCGCCACGTTGCGATTGTGCTCAGGCAAGCTTTTGGCAAAAGCACTCGTCCCATCACCTTTTGCAACGAAATATAAATAATCATGCTTTTCTGGCTGCACCGCTGCTTGCAAAGACGCCAAGCCAACGCTCGCGATCGGCGTAGGCGGCAGGCCATTACGCGTGTAGGTATTCCAAGGTGTGTCAGTTTGAAGATCCACTTTCCGCAATCGACCCGTGTAGGCATCCCCTAAGCCGTAAATGACGGTGGGGTCTGTCTGCAGCGGCATGTTGAGTCTGAGCCGATTGATAAATACCCCCGCAATGCGCGCGCGATCGGACGACTTACCTGTCTCCTTCTCGATGATGGAGCCCAAAATCAGAGCTTCATAAGGAGACCTGAGGGGTAGACCATCTTGGCGCGACTGCCACACTTTATCGAGTATTTTTTGCTGAGTACGGGCTGCGCGCTCTAAAATCTCAGTATCGGAAGTGCCAATCGAAAAAATATAGGTATCCGGAAATAATAATCCTTCTGGCGGGTACGACTTAAGCGCTGTTCCCCCCTCAATTAAGCGTGGAATATCCTTATCAGTCCAGATAGGTTCCGTTTTTTTAATGTCCGGATTAGAAAAAATAACGGCTCGAACTTGCTTGAGCGTCCACCCCTCAACAATCGTTACCTGTCGGGAAGTGACCTCACCAAGCGCGATGCGCTGCAACACACGCCAAATGCTGTCTCCGCGGGATACCTGATAGCCGCCGGCTTTAAGCTTCTTGTCGAGCTCGGTAGCCCTTGCCAGCAACACAAACGCCGTCGCGTTGACATCTAACCCTGCCTGATTCATCACTCGGGCGATCACGGTAGGAGTTGCCCCTGCAGGCACAAGCAAGTCGACCTTTTCTGCGGGCAGAACGAGCGGGCGAGTTACCCAGTGATAACCGGTAGCCACGGCAGCGCCCAACAGCAATACGACCGGCAAAACCAGATAAAGGAGGAGTTTATTTAGCGCATTCATGAGTCCGACAGTTTAATATGCTCTTGGTTGTTTCCATATGATTTGTCCGTTAAAAGTGCTATGCATCCTCTCTTTAAGAACACTCCCCCTGCTTTCCAGCCGTCTGGCCATACACATGCAGACACGTTGACCGTACACCCCCTCGACGATACTTGTGTGTTGGTCGCAACGGGTGAAGATGTACTTAGTTTCCTTCAGGGACAGATCACGAATGACCTCGTCGGCAAGGGCCTCGAGGCTGCCTGCTTGGCTGGCTACTGCACCGCACAAGGCCGTTTGCTTGCCACCGGGGTCTTCGTCCAAATCCCAGAAAGCACCTCGGGCACGGCATCACCCACGGTCGCGATTCTCCTACGCAAAGATATCGCCGCAGCGGTCACTAAGCGCTTAGCCATGTTTGTGCTTAGAGCAAAGGTCAAGATCGCACCAGCCGCCATTGCTGTTGCTGGTGTCATTGTGTCGAACGACAAGCTTGAACTGCTTACTTCTGCGATCGGTCACGCGCTGCCGCTCACGCCTTGGCAGTCCTTGCACACGTCAAGTGGCACGTGGGTCGCTGCCCCCGCCCAAGCGGGTACACATCGCTGGTGGTGGTTGGCGGCAGAAAAGCCAGCCGACACCAATGAAGGCGAAACAAGTGAACTCGCGCAACTATTTGAACTCGGTGCGGCTGAGTCTTGGTGCTCCACTGATATCCAGCTGGGCTTGCCTTGGATTGAGGCCAAAACACAAGATTTGTTTATCCCTCAAACTCTGAACTTAGATCTCATTGAAGGCGTGAGTTTCACGAAAGGCTGCTACCCGGGTCAAGAGATTGTTGCGCGCAGTCACTACCGCGGTACGCTGAAGCGTCGCATGGCTCTGGCGCGTGTCGATGTGCCGTGTGACGCCAGTATCACGCCAGGTGTGGACGTCTACGAGGGTGACGCACCTTGCGGGCGAGTCATCAATATTTCGATTGAGAGTCAAACCTCATGGCTGCTCTTCGAAGCGCCTTTTGAGGCGATGGACCGCAATACTTTATCGATTGGCAGCGAAAACGGACCGCGCGTCGCTCTACAAGAGCTCCCATACGCGATCCGAAACGCCACTTAATATTGTCCTAATCGCGCTTAACCAGGTTGACGATGCTCGAGAAGTCGAGCTTGCCACTGCCCTGGGCGCTGTGCATCGCAAACAAGTTGCGCGCGAGCTCACCCAGCGCGATCACGGATTGTGTACTGACAGCCGCTTCGGCTGCCAGCCCTAGATCCTTGAGCATAAGGTCTACACCAAAGCCGCCTGCGTATCCTTTAGACGAAGGAACGTTTTCCATCACACCAGGCCAAGGGTTGTAGAGTTCAATTGCCCACGTACGACCAGAGCTTTTTGCGATGATCTCAGACAATACTTTAGGATCCAGCCCATTCGCAACACCAAGTGCCAGCGCCTCTGCTGTGCCCGCCATCGCGATTCCTAGCAGCATGTTGTTTGCAATCTTGGCGACCTGACCTGCCCCCGCTGCACCCGCATGAAAAATATTCTTACCCATTTTTTCAAGTAACGGACGTGCGCGTTCAAGATCAACCGCGTCTCCGCCAACAATGAATGTCAACGTCCCAGCAATAGCACCACCAGTTCCACCGGA
>CAIYWO010000400.1 GCA_903929925.1 uncultured beta proteobacterium
GCGCTCATTGAGGAAACGACCAACTAATTTATTGGTGCGGCGCTCAATAACTTCGACAATCGTCGCTTCAGGTTTCCCCCGGTACTCGCCTGTCGGTTTAACCAACACACGATCTCCGTGCAACACCTTGAGCATTTCGCGCGGTGACAAAAATAAATCCTGGCCTCCACCATCGCGGATGAGGAACCCAAACCCGTCACGATGCCCCTGAACGCGGCCCGCGACGAAATCAAGCTTATTCGCAAGCAACAAGACGCCCTTACGATTTGGCAACAACTGACCGTCGCGCTCCATGGCAGCAAGGCGGCGGTCGAATCCCTTAAGTGTGTCCTCTGAAGAAAGTTCCAAGCGCAGAGCAAGATCTTCTGGTGACAATGGCACGCCGGCTGAGCGAAGCGCCTCTAAGATTTGTTCACGACTCGGAACATCTGGGTCGTAATCAGCGGGAAGTTCTGCAGGAACCGCAGCTTGGCGGTTGTTCTTTGTGTGGGGAGGTAGGCGATTTGCCAAAGCTTAGATCTCGCTTATAATGCTCTGCTTCGAGTACAGATAGGCCCAGGTGGCGGAATTGGTAGACGCGCACGGTTCAGGTCCGTGTGCCGCAAGGTGTGGAGGTTCGAGTCCTCTTCTGGGCACCATCGCAGTGTAAAGCATATTAGCTATTGCTTAAAGCTTCAAAGCATTTTACGCATCAGGATGTGCGCAATATTTGCATCCAAATACTCTTCCCCCTCCTCTTTAAAGCCGTATTTGGCGTAGAACGCTCTCGCATGGGTCTGTGCTGACAGTACAACCTGAGTAAAGCCGCGTGCACGCGCCTGCTCGGTGAGTCGCAGCAGAATTGCGGCCCCCACCCCGTTGCCACGACTGGCCTTCAAAACTGCCATCCGGCCGATATGCCCATCGGGCAAAAGCCTTCCTGTGCCGATCGGCTCTCCCAAGTGATTAAACGCGAGTGCGTGGACACAATCGGCATCCGTCGCATCCAACTCCTCTTCGGGCGGCACCTGCTGCTCATGCACAAACACCTCAAATCGGATTGCACTTGCTTGGGACTGAAGCTCAGACCATGGTCCGAGCTCCACCCGGCAGGACGAAGCGGACTTAGGCAATGACGCGGGTAGTTCGTCGCCGGACAGGTTCAAAGTGCTCCCCTTTCAATAAATGTTTCGAATTAGCAAATTATCCACGTAATTTCAGGCAAGTTACACTTCAAACGTCATTGACCCACTTCTCTTATAGATTCATGTTCGCTGCGGTAATTAATGCTGCATTTCCTGTCTTTGCGCTCATCCTGACAGGATGGCTATGCACAAAGGCTGGCTTGCTTGGCGCAACCAGCCGAGAAGGTCTGAATCGCTTTGTTATTTACCTTGCCCTGCCCGCACAACTATTCTCCGTCATGTCGACTACGCCACTTGGCGATCTGGCGGAGCCAGGCTTTTTTGCCGCGTTTGGTCTCGGCATATTTGGTACCGCCGCGCTATACGCGCTAATCGCACGTGGCAGAGGCGAATCTGGCCTTGATTACATCATCAACAGCATGAGCTCGGCCTACAGCAATGTCGGCTTTATGGGCATCCCACTGTGCTTGATGGTTTTTGGTAAGGGCGGTCTGGGTCCATCGATTATCACCACCCTATTCACCGTCTCAGTGCTCTTCGCCGCGACGATTATGGTTGCAGATCTGCATCGGTTTTCGCATGCCAGCCCAATAGTTGTTCTTAAAAATGTGGCACGCTCGATGCTGAGCAACCCGTTACTGCTCGCGCCCGCAGCTGGGCTCGCGTGGTCTTACTTTCAGTTTGAAATGCCGATCGCGATCGGCCGATACATCGATCTCATCGGTGATGCCGCAACGCCTTGCGCCCTCATCGCAATCGGACTCTTCCTTGGGGAAACCTCAGGCTGGGGACGTAATCCGATTGTGCTCCGCATCGCACTACTCAAACTACTGGTGCAACCCGCGCTGACGGCTTTCTTTGTGTTGTATGTGTTCGAGATGCCACGTCTATGGCAACTGGTTGCGATCCTGGCGTCCGCCCTGCCCGTCGGGACAGGCCCTTTTATGATGGCTCAAATCTATGAACGCGATGCACAAGCCAGTGCACAGGCCATTTTGGTATCGACCGTTCTCTCTGTCTTTACAATTTCTTTACTGATCGGATGGATTAATCAGCAACTTCCCAACTAAGATACAGCACAGTCTGACCAGGAGCTTTAACCATGCTTGCGCTCGTACCACGCTTTGCTGTATTCGGAATATGTGTGGCGCTCAGCTTGGTCGCCCCGCTCGCGGCACTGAGTTCTCCATCGCCAATCGGTTGGTGGCTCCTGGCCGTGACGATGTGGTTCTTAGCGGGTTTGGGAGTTTGGGATATTTTTCAAACCCGCCATGCAATTTTGCGCAACTATCCAATTATTGGGCATTTGCGCTACATTTTTGAAGAGTCTGGTCCAGCACTACGCCAATACTTCTTTGAAGACGACCATGACGAAACTCCGTTTTCCAGAGCCGATCGCTCTTTGGTTTATCAACGCGCAAAGCAAGAGATCGACAAACGCCCTTTTGGCACACAATTAGATGTCTATGCCGATCAGTACGAGTGGATCAATCACTCGATGACACCAAGCACCATCAAAGACTCCGATTTCAGAATCGTTGTGGGTGGTCCTGACTGCACAAAGCCCGTTTCACTCTCTGTTCTCAATATCTCAGCGATGAGTTTTGGCGCGCTGTCTGCGAACGCAATTCTCGCTCTCAATCAAGGGGCGCATTCAGGGGGCTTTGCGCATGACACAGGAGAAGGCGGCATCAGTCGTTACCACCGTGAGCATGGCGGCGATTTGATCTGGAATATCGGCTCGGGTTATTTCGGCTGCCGCGATGAAACGGGACATTTCTCAGAAGCACACTTCATTGAGAATGCAACGTGTGAGCAAGTCAAAATGATCGAAATAAAATTATCACAAGGTGCAAAACCGGGTCACGGAGGAATACTGCCCGGGAGTAAAGTGACTGCAGAAATTGCAGCTGCCCGCGGCGTTCAGATTGGTCAAGACTGTAACTCCCCTGCTTCCCACTCTGAATTTCATAGCCCAATCGAATTACTTCAGTTCGTAGCGCGCCTGCGTCGTTTATCTGGTGGTAAGCCCGTAGGCTTCAAACTCTGCATTGGTCACGCTTGGGAATGGTTTGCGATTGCAAAAGCAATGGTTAAAACCGGTATCACACCAGACTTCATCGTGGTGGATGGCGCCGAAGGCGGCACGGGTGCAGCACCCATTGAATTTGTGGATCACGTGGGTACACCGCTTCGCGAAGCAATTCGACTGGTACACAACACACTGGTAGGCCTGAACCTTCGAGACCGGATCAGGCTAGGAGCCTCAGGCAAAGTGATCTCCGCGTTTGACATGTTGCGCGTTTTTGCGCTTGGCGCTGACTGGTGCAACAGTGCGCGCGCATTTATGTTTGCCATTGGTTGTATTCAGGCGCAGCAATGTCATACCGGCCGATGCCCGACCGGAGTCGCGACACAAGATCCTGATCGACAACGAGCGCTTGTGCCGCAGGATAAGTCAGTACGCGTCGCGCAGTTTCATCACAATACACTGCATGCCTTGGCAGAGCTGTTGCAGGCCGCCGGCCTTGAGCATCCCAAAGAAGTCACCACAAACCATATCGCCCAACGCAAAGTCGACGATCGGGTTGCGCTGATGTCTGAAACATACAAAACCATCGCACCCGGCTCACTACTGAC
>CAIYWO010000401.1 GCA_903929925.1 uncultured beta proteobacterium
CCCATCAATGTCATCATTCCGTTTGCGCCTGGTGGCGGGACTGACGTTCTTGCGCGCCGTATCATGCCCAAGATTGCTGAAAAACTAGGCACGACTGTTACGATTGAGAACAAGCCTGGCGCATCCGGATCGATCGGCGCACAGTTTGTCGCGCGTGCAGCACCCGATGGCAAGACACTCCTTGTCGGTTCCGTTTCAGAAATTGGAATCAATCCAGGGCTATATCCCAAACTACCCTATAACGTCGACCGTGATTTCGTCGGAGTGACCGCGCTGGCGGCAGCGCCTATGGTGCTCGTCGTCCACCCTTCATCTGCTGTGAAGTCCGCAGGTGACCTAGTGCGACTTGCCAAAGAGAATCCAGGAAAGATCAACTTCGGATCGGCTGGTGCTGGCAGCGGTGCTCACATGGCTGCCGAGCTCTTTATCTTTGAAACGAAAATCAAACTTACTCACGTTCCCTATAAAGGAACAGGCGCCGTGACGGCTGATATGTTGGGACAACAACGCGATATGGTGCTGTTTGCCCCGTTACCTGCCGTCGCTGGCATCGTCAAATCTGGACAACTCGTCGCCATTGCACAAACCGGTAAGAAGCGGTCTTCGGCCATGCCCGATGTGCCGACTTTCATCGAAGCAGGCGTGCCCGGTTTTGATATGGACTACTGGTATGGACTAGTAGCGCCGGCAAAAACACCGGCCGATATCCGCAACAAAATTCATTTGGCATCGCTTGATATTTTGAGTCAGCCAGAGGTCATCTCTGACCTGGCAAAGCTTGGTCTTGTGCCAACCATCACCACTGAAAAAGACTTTGCAGACTTCATTCAAGCCGACATGGCAAAGTGGGCACGTGTGGTGAAGGCAGCGGATCTCAAGCTAGACTGAGCTACTGGTGAGAATGCATCGGCCGACCTGGAACATCCAGGTCAGCGATCAGCACGCATCCACTCTCAGACTCGGTAATGAATAATGTTTGGTTATCTTTTCCACCGTAGGCCATATTCGTTGTCGCTAAGCCTTCGCATGAGTCGATACGCATGATAGGAACGCCAAGCGCAGAAAATCCCCAAACGATTCCAGCGCCCACATGGGCAACCATCAAGTTACCCTCGATATCCATTGCCATACCGTCTGGCCCAGTGCCGCCAGACATTTGCACAAAGATTCCTGTCCGCGCAAGGGCACCGTCCGGCGTCAGGTAAGAACGCCAGACGCAGTTACCACGCGTTGCTGCTACGTATAAGAGTTTCTCGTCGGGACTCATGACGATGCCATTGGGGCTCGGTACATTGTGTAGCAGTCTCTCAAGTCGTCCTGCGGCATTCAAGCGATAGACCTTGCCATTTGGATCATCGATACTGCTCTGCCCTTGATCCGTAAAGTAAATGTCTCCCTTGCTGGTCATAAACAGATCGTTAAGCCCTTTAAAGCTCTCCGTCATGTAGCGCTCCACAACCGGCGATAAACATCCCTTATTCGGATCTAACAACAGCAGTCCTAACTTATGGTCGGTGACGAAAATTCTTCCGTCGCGATGTATTTTTAAGCCGTTGGGTTCACCGTTATATTCACACAGCACCTCAAAGTTACCCGCAGGATCCACACGAAATATTCGACTGAACGCGACGTCGACCAGGTACAGATTGCCCGCTAAATCAAACGACGGGCCTTCCAGAAAACAATCAGTCTTATCGCCGCCTTTCGCCGCGGCACGTCGTTCCGCGTTGAGCTGCCCCGGGCGCCGAAGATGATCCGGCACACGGAAGAAGACTTCTGTTTTGACACTTGGTGGAGTTGGATACATAGCGCTTAACCTTATTTCTTATTTGCTAACAGTTGCCCGTAACCAGGAATAGACCACGC
>CAIYWO010000402.1 GCA_903929925.1 uncultured beta proteobacterium
TTGAGCCATTTGCAGTCACGCAAACCCGGTGAGTTGTCCGGCGGACAGCAGCAGCGTGTGGCACTGGCACGTGCCTTGGTGGCCGATAGCAAACTGTGTCTGATGGATGAGCCGCTGTCCAATCTGGATGCTCAGTTACGCCAAGAGATGCGCCACGAGTTGCGCGCCTTGCAGCAGAAACTTGGTTTGTCGGTGGTGTATGTCACGCACGATCAGACCGAGGCCATGAGTATGGCCGATCGCGTGGTGTTGCTGCGCGATGGACGGGTTGAACAAGTTGCTACACCGACACAGATCTATCAGCAACCTGCTACCCGGTTTGCCGCACAGTTTATTGGTAGTGCGCGCATGAACATGCTCGAACTCAAAGACGGCAAAATCGCTGGCACAGCTATTGCCTTGCAAGCGCCAGCCGCAGCAACCCATGTGGGTGTGCGGCCTGAAGATGTGCGGCTGGGTGGTGCGCACCGCCTATCGGTGGACCACACAGAGTTCACCGGTGCAGACTTAATGCTGCATGCCCGCGCTGGCGAGCAAGTGATTGTGGTGCGAGCAGAAGGCAAGCATGCGCAGCAGTTGCAACAAGACATTCAGTTGGGTTGGGATGTGTCGAGCCTGCATTGGTTCGATAAAGATGGTTTGCGAATCGTTAGTTGAACTCTAAGGAGATAGTAATGAAGCAAATGTTGACTCGTGCTGCCTTGGTTGCAGCGGGTCTCTGTGTCAGCGCTGCCGCGTTGGCCAAGACCGAAATCTCGTTTTATTTTCCAGTGGCTGTGGGCGGCCCGATCACCAAGATCATTGACGGCTATGCCGCGCAGTTCAATAAAGAAAACCCTGACTACAACGTGACCCCGGTTTACTCGGGCACCTATCAGGAAACGATTGTTAAAGTCCTGACTGCACACAAGGCAGGTAAGCCGCCAACTTCAGCGATCTTGTTGTCGACTGATACGTTCACGCTGGCAGACGAGGGCGCCATTGCCCCAATCGACGACTTTGTTAAAACCGACGCAGACCGCGCCTGGCTCAAGAGCTTCTTCCCTGCCTTTTTGTTGAACGGCCAGTTTGATAACAAAACCTGGGGCGTGCCATTCCAGCGTTCAACCGTCGTACTGTATTGGAACAAAGAGCTTTTCAAAGAAGCGGGTCTTGATCCAAACAAACCACCACAAACCTGGGCCGAAACCATCAGCATGGGTCAGAAGCTGACCAAGAAAGATGCTAGCGGCAAAGTCACGCAGTGGGGCATTCAAGTGCCTTCGAGCGGTTTCCCTTATTGGTTGTTCCAGGGTTTCAGCACACAGAACGGCGCCATTCTGGCTAACCCTGCCGGCAATGCCGTAAAGTATGACGATCCCAAAGTTGTTGGTGCTTTGCAGTATTGGGTTGATCTGTCGCGTAAACACGGTATCCACCCACCGGGCGTTGTAGAGTGGGGCACCACGCCACGCGACTTCATGGAACGTAAAGTCGCCATGATCTGGACCACAACGGGTAACCTGACCAATATCCGTAGCAACGCCAAGTTTGATTTCGGCGTGGCCATGTTGCCAGCCGGTGAGCGTCGCGGTTCACCAACAGGTGGCGGTAACTTCTTTATCTTTAAGAAAGCCACAGTCGCCGAGCAAACGGGTGCTTACAAGTTTGCCCAATGGTTGACCCAGCCAGAGCGTGCTGCTCAGTGGAGCATCGATACCGGCTATGTCGCCGTGTCGCCAGCTTCCTACGAAACAGCTGCCTTGAAGAAATACGCCGCTGACTTTCCACCTGCACTCGTTGCACGTGATCAGTTGCCGCACGCTGTCGCTGAATTGTCGACCCATGACAACCAGCGCGTGACCAAGGCACTGAACGACGGCTTGCAGGCCGCATTGACTGGTGCCAAGACTCCTGAGCAAGCCATGAAGGATGCCCAGGCTGAGGCCAACCGTTTGTTGCGTGGCTATAAGTAAATGCAGTTAGGGTTGCGTCACGTCCAGGCCTATTTATTGCTGTTGCCCGCTTTTGTGTTTTTAGTGGGCTTCACGCACTATCCGGCCGTGGGTACGCTGCTCGACAGTTTGCTGTCGACGCCGCGTGCCGGACGTGCCGCAGTCTTTGTCGGTCTAGAGAACTATGCCGTCATGATCGACGACCCCACTTTCTGGAAGTCGTTGCTCAACAATTTTTGGTTTGCCTTAGTGACCATTCCGGTCTCGATCGCCTTGTCGATCGGGATGGCGTTATGGGTGAACGACAAGATCGCGGGTCGGCAGTTTTTACGCTTAGCGTATTTTTTGCCAACGGTCTTGCCAATGATTGCCGTTGCAAACATCTGGATATTTTTCTACACGCCTGGCTACGGCCTGATCAACCAAGTCATACAGCTCTTTGGTGGGCACGGACAGAATTGGCTGGGCGATCCTAATTTAGTGCTGGGCTCTGTGATCGTGGTCGCGATCTGGAAAGAGGCCGGTTTCTTTATGATTTTTTATCTCGCTGCCCTGCAGACGCTTAGCCCTAGTTATAAAGAGGCGGCGCAGATTGAGGGGGCGAGTGCTTGGTACTTCTTTCGGCGTGTGCAATGGCCGCTCCTGATGCCCACCACCATCTTTGTGTTGGTCAATGCCCTGATCAACGCCTTCCGCATGGTGGATCACATCATTGTGATGACCAAGGGCGGGCCCGATAACGCCTCGTCTTTGTTGCTGTTCTATTTATATGAGGTGGGTTTCAAGTTTTGGGATCAGGGCTATGCCTCGGCACTGACGGCGGTCTTACTCGCATTGTTAGCGCTGATCGGCCTGTTTCAGTTTTTTGTACTTGATCGCAGGACGCACTACCGATGAGTGCGGCTCTGAAGACTAGCGCGCAAGCGGGTACCCTATGTGTCGCGCGGGGCACAGGCGGCTTAGGCGGACAAGCCTCGCTGCTCTCAACGATCGGTGCCTGGTGTCTGGCCTTGCTGTGGATCATGCCGCTGCTCTATGCCTTTTGGGCGGCTATTCATCCGTCAGAGTTCGCGACCAAGCTGTCGCTGACCGCACCCCTGACACTCGATAACTTTAAAGCCGCCTGGGATGCCGCGCCTTTCGCGCGTTACTTCTTAAACACCACGCTCTTGGTCGCAACCATTCTTGGTATGCAGCTCGTGCTGTGTACGCTTGCAGCCTACGCGTTCGCTCGGTTTGAATTCTTTGGCAAGAACGTATTGTTTTCGTTGGTGCTTGTGCAGCTCATGGTGATGCCAGAGATTCTTCTGGTGCGTAATTATCAAACACTCAGCCATCTAGGCTTGGTAGACACCTTGTTTGGCATCGGCTTGCCTTATTTTGCCTCAGCCTTTGCAATATTTTTGTTGCGACAGACCTTTAAGACCATCCCCAAGGAGCTGGTGGAAGCTGCCGCGATGGAGGGGGCGTCGACCATGCAGATTCTGCGCCATGTCTACATCCCGCTTGCGAAGCCCGTTTATCTGGCGTTCTCGCTCGTGTCGGTTAGCCACCACTGGAATAACTTCCTATGGCCGTTGATTGTCAGTAACTCTGTCGAGTCGCGCCCGCTCACGGTCGGTCTGCAGGTGTTCTCGTCGAGTGATCAAGGGATTGACTGGTCTATCATCACTGCAGCGACCTTGCTGACCTCGGGGCCCTTATTGGTTGGCTTCTTGTTGTTTCAGCGGCAGTTTGTCCAATCTTTTATGCGAGCAGGCATCAAGTGAAAATTCTGACTTGGAACGTGCAGTGGTTTAAAGGCCTAGATGAAGTCGTCGATATCAAGCGCGTGATCGAGCATGCGCGCAGCATGGCGGATTTTGATGCGATATGTATGCAAGAGGTGGCTGTTAACTATCGCGCCTTAACCGGTGAGACCGAGTCTGATCAGATCAAGGCCTTGCGCGCACTCTTACCGGGGTTCGAGGTTGTGTTTAGCCCCGCCGTGGATGAACTGTCGCCTTGCGGCAGCTTTCGTCGGCAGTTCGGTAACGTGATTGCCTCGCGTGTGCCGATTCGGCAGATTCAACACTTTGCGCTTCCGCATCCACCGGCCGCCTCGTCTGAGCCCACCCCCAGCATGCCCCGCATTGCCTTGGATTGCACCCTGCAAGCCCCGTGGGGGCCCGTGCGGCTGATGACCACCCATCTTGAGTACTACAACGAGGCGGCGCGTCATGCCCAGGCGCGGGCGTTGCGCGAGCTGCACTTGCAGTCGTGCGCACTTGCGGCGCAACAGCCCAAGCCGCAACCCGGTTCGCCGTACGAGCTCAAACCCCACACGATGGATGCCTTGCTCTGTGGTGATTTTAATTTTGAATACGATAGCCCCGAGCACGCATCCATTATCGAGCCGGGACAGACAGGTGCTTGGGTAAACTCGTGGGAATTCTTGCACCCCGGCAAGCCTTACCCAGCAACGTTCAGAATCTTTGACAGAACCTATGGACCCGAGCCGGTTGGTTGTGATTTCTTTTTTGTCAGCCCCTCGCTGGGTAAGCGTGTTCAAGAGCTGGTTGTTGATCAACAGACCCAGGCCTCAGATCACCAGCCTGTTGTGATTACGCTGCGGGACTGAGGCGCGGCACTAAGTTAGATCACCACGTTGCACCAAACGCGCGCACTGCATCGGTGCGTGCGTGCACATTCCTGTGCAAATGCTGTGCATAAGCTGTCCCGATGCCCACCTCTGAGGCGTATTTTCAAAGCTGGCACATAACTTGCTGTACCCCTTGCAGATTGTTCAACCAAAGGGGTGCACGGTATGTCGATATTCTCAAATCCATTTGATTCGAAAGTGCGTTTGCGTTGTGCGTGTGGCCAACATGCCTCCGATGCGGAGCATCAAGCGAGTGTTTCTTCTAGCGTAGGCGACTCGCTCGAGGCCCAGCAAAACCGGGTGGTTGAGCAAGCCGTCATGCGTGCTGTCTTCCCCCAAGATGCCCTGCGTCGTCGCTTTTTGCAGGCTGTTGGTACACCGACTGCGATGGCTGCGCTGTCATCGATCTTCCCCTTAGCTTTAGCTAAAGAAGCTTTCGCACAAGGTGGCAAGCTTGAGAAGCCCAATTTGAAAGTTGGCTTTATCCCAATCACCTGCGCAACGCCCATCATCATGGCAGACCCAATGGGCTTCTATAAGAAGCAGGGCTTAAGCGTTGAGGTCGTCAAGACCGCAGGCTGGGCCGTGATTCGCGACAAGACTTTGAACAAAGAGTATGACGCCGCACACATGCTCTCGCCAATGCCCTTAGCGATTTCTCTTGGTGTAGGTGCGGCACCTACTGCCTACACCGTGCCCGCCATTGAAAACGTCAACGGCCAGGCCATTACATTAGCGACAAAGCATAAAAATAAGCGTAATCCGAAAGACTGGAAGGGCTTTAAGTTTGCTGTGCCTTTCGATTACTCAATGCACAACTACTTACTACGCTATTACCTTGCAGAAAACGGGATTGACCCGGATCGCGATGTACAGATTCGCGTGGTACCACCACCAGAGATGGTGGCGAACTTACGCGCTGACAACATCGATGGATTCTTGGCGCCTGATCCAGTCAACCAGCGTGCAGTCTACGACGGTGTGGGCTTCATTCATCTGTTGTCTAAAGAATTGTGGGATGGCCATCCTTGTTGCGCCTTTGCAGCCAGCAAAGAGTTCATGACAGCCAACCCCAACACTTACGCTGCATTACTGCGCGCCATTATTGAGGCAACAGGCTATGCACAGCGTCCTGAAAACCGTAAAGAAATTGCAGCGGCGATCCACACACCGAACTATCTTAATCAGCCCCTGACCGTCATTGAACAAGTCTTGACGGGTACGTATGCCGATGGCTTGGGTGGTGTGAAGAAGGTGCCGGATCGTGTTGGCTTTGATCCGATGCCTTGGGAGTCTTTCGCGACCTGGATTCTGACACAGATGCAGCGTTGGGGTCAGATCAAGGGCGATGTCGATTATCAAAAAGTTGCGCGTGAAGTCTTCCTTGCAACCGATGCGACACGTGCGATGACGCAAGCTGGTCTGATCGCACCGGTTGCCGGCAGCAAGAAGATCGTTGTGATGGGCAAAGTGTTTGATTCAACGAAGCCTAAAGAATATCTCGACAGCTTTGTGATCAAGAGGATTTGATCAATGGCTAAGCATGAAAAGTTCCGGGCACTCATCCTGTCACTACTGATTCTGGTGGTGTTTCTGGGTGCCTGGCAGATTGCGACGATGCCCCGGCAAGGTGCTCAGGTCGTAGATGACGAGTACGCCAAACTGGTGGGCGCTTCGGCTGCAACAGGGCAGAAGTCCACCTTCCCAACTCCGGTGGATGTTGGGGAGAAGTTGGTCGAACATTTGTCCGATCCGTTTTATGACCGTGGTGCCAACGACAAAGGGATCGGGATTCAACTTGCCTGGTCCGTGTCGCGCGTGGCTCTAGGTTTCGGTTTGGCAGCTCTCGTGGCCGTGCCGCTTGGGTTCTTGATCGGTATGTCACGGTTGATCTTCCAAGCCTTGGATCCGTTCATTCAAGTCTTAAAGCCGATTTCACCCTTAGCCTGGATGCCGCTCGCCTTGTTCACGCTTAAGGATTCGAGTGTGTCGGCGGTGTTTGTGATCTTCATCTGTTCGATCTGGCCGATGCTGATTAACACAGCCTTTGGTGTGGCTTCGGTGCGCAAGGAATGGATTGATGTGTCGCGCACCTTGGAAGTCAGCCCTTTGCGCAAAGCATTTTTTGTGATCTTGCCAGCGGCGGCACCAACCATCCTGACCGGCATGCGTATCTCGATTGGTATCGCTTGGTTGGTGATCGTCGCCGCAGAGATGCTGGTGGGCGGCACGGGGATTGGTTACTTCGTCTGGAATGAGTGGAACAACCTCTCTATCTCAAATATTTTAGTGGCAGTATTTCTGATCGGTGTGATCGGTATGTTGTTGGATATGTGTTTCGCGCGGATGCAACGTGCCGTCACCTATCGCGACTAATCAGGATTCAAAAGGGCATAGCGTGCAGAATTTTTTACAAGTACAAGGACTTCGCAAGGCGTACCCCGCAGCAGCAGGCGGGCAAGAGCTTGTAGTCTTCAACGATGTGAACTTTACGATTGACCGCGGTGAGTTCGTCTGCATCATCGGTCACTCTGGTTGCGGCAAGACCACCATTCTCAACGTACTGGCGGGTCTTGAAACCCCCACAGACGGTCATTCGTTTATCGATGGCCGCGAGATCAGTGGGCCGAGCCTTGATCGCGGCGTAGTTTTTCAGTCGCATGCGCTGATGCCCTGGATGACGGTGCGCGGCAATATCGCCTTTGCCGTACGTTCTAAATGGCCAGATTGGTCACGCGCTGAGGTCGATAAGCATGTGCAGCAATTCATCGATATGGTGCATTTGCAGGGCTCAGAAGAAAAGAAGCCCTCTCAACTATCGGGCGGGATGAAGCAGCGTGTCGGTATCGCACGTGCCTTTGCGATTCAGCCCAAGATGTTGTTGCTAGACGAACCGTTTGGCGCGCTTGATGCCCTGACACGCGGCAACATTCAAGACGAGCTCGTCACGATCGTGCGTAGCACCCAGCAAACGGTATTCATGATTACGCATGATGTGGACGAGGCCATTTTGTTGTCAGACAAGATCTTCCTGATGAGTAACGGCCCACGCGCGGTACTTGCAGAGATCGTCAACAACCCCTTGCCGCGCGACCGCACGCGCGCCACGATGCATCACGACCCCAAGTTTTATGAAGTACGCAACCACTTAATTGATTTTCTGGTGCATCGGTCTAAGACCTATGCCGCCGCTTAATTTTTAACAAGGAGATTTTCCATGGCTGTTTCTAAAGCGTTCGTTAAGCCCATGACACGTGAAGACGTGACGGATTTAATCTATTCGGCAAAAATTCAAAAAGGCATCAAATGGGCTGACGTGGCCAAGAAGCTCAAGGTCTCGAAAGAGTGGGCGACTGCCGCTTGCCTGGGCCAGATGACCCTGACCAAGCCTCAGGCCTTGATCATCGGCAAGACCTTCGGTCTGTCGCTCGAGGCGATCAAGCTGTTGCAAGTCGTGCCTTACAAAGGTTCGTTGCGCAGTTCGGTACCCACCGATCCACTGATCTACCGCTGGTACGAAATCGTGAGCGTGTACGGCACCACGATCAAAGAACTGATTCATGAAGAGTTCGGTGACGGCATCATGAGCGCGATCGACTTTTCAATGGACATCAAGCGTCAGCCCGATCCAAACGGCGACCGCGTCAATGTCGTGCTGTCGGGTAAGTTCTTGCCCTATAAGACTTACTAAGTCCCTACCGCTGTCAGGGGGTGGGGTCGTGGCCCCACCTTGTCCGGTACACTAACGGATCGTTAGTTTTTGTCATCCGTTTGTTTAACGTTGGACATCCCTTACATGGCAAGTCACACCACCCACGGCCAGCAGATTATGGAATGGTCTGAGCGCATCGCGGCGTTCAGCGAACCCGCTTGGGCTGAAAAAGGCCAACTCACGGTTACCTACCTAACACCCGCCCATCTCCAGACCGCACAAGCGCTCAGACAACTGATGCAAGAGGCCGGCTTTGACGAGGTCTCGACCGATGCTGTGGGTAACGTCGTGGGTCGCTACCACGGCGCAGATGCGGCGGCGCCAGCGCTACTGACCGGGTCGCATTTCGACACGGTTCGCAACGGCGGCAAGTATGACGGGCGGCTTGGCATTTTGGTGCCGATCGTTGTGGTGGGCGAGCTCGCCAAACAGAAAAAGCGTTTGCCCTACGGCATTGAAGTCGTTGGCTTCTCTGAAGAAGAAGGCCAGCGCTATCGCGCCACGTTTCTGTCGTCTGGTGCACTGACTGGTAGTTTTGATCCGGCCTGGCTTGATCAGCTTGATCCAAACGGTGTATCGATGCGCCAAGCCATGGTTGACGCAGGTTTGCCTGGCACGGTTGAGTCGATTAAGGCGCTGACGCGCGATCCAAAAAAGTATCTCGGTTTTGTAGAAGTCCATATAGAGCAAGGCCCAGTGCTTTGCGAGAAACAATTGCCGCTCGGTATTGTCACTTCGATTAACGCCGGTGTGCGAGCAACCTGCAAAATTACCGGTACTGCTGCTCATGCCGGCACAACTCCCATGTCGATGCGCGAAGACGCCTTGCTCGCTGCCGCGGAAATCAGTTTGATGGCAGAGCATCGTGCCAAAGCAGAAGAGGGCAGCGTCGCCACCGTTGGCCAGATGCAAGTGCCTGGCGGCTCGATCAATGTGATTCCAGGCGAGTGTGTCTTCACGCTCGATATGCGTGCGCCAACCGACCCACAACGTGACGGCTTGGTGAATGACATCGTGCAGGCGGCCAAGCAGATTGCGAAGCGCCGCGGTGTGCAGTTTGAATACAACGAAGTCATGCGCGCGAGCGCAGCACCGTCGGATCCCGCTTGGCAAGCCCGTTGGGAACGTGCTGTCACAAAAATTGGGCAGCCCCTCTTTAAGCTCAATAGCGGTGCTGGCCACGACGCGATGAAACTGCACACCATCATGCCGCAAGCGATGTTGTTTGTGCGCGGTGGCAATCGCGGTATTAGCCATAACCCTTTAGAAATCATTACTGCAGAAGATGCGGAATTCGCTACCCAAGCATTTATCGCTTTGCTCGACGAAATCAACTAATCATGACGACATCTAACAAGACCCAGCTCTACGCCAAGCTCGATCAATGGATCGACGCACACTTTGATGAGCAGGTGAAGTTCCTGCAAAAAGTGATTCAAGTCCCCACCGACACACCGCCCGGTAACAACACACCCCATGCCCTGCATGTGGCTGAGCTGGTCAAGAGTTATGGGATGCAAGCAGAGCCCCACGCCGTGCCTGAAGCCGTCGTGCGAGAGGCAGGCCTTGAATCTATTACGAACTTGATTATCAAGCGCCAGTACGGGCAGGGCGGCAAGACGCTTGCTTTGAATGCACACGGCGATGTGGTCCCCCCAGGTGACGGTTGGACCTATCCACCCTATGCAGGTGAGATACACGACGGTCGTATCTACGGTCGCGCTGCAGCCGTTAGCAAGTGTGATTTTTCGACTTACATCTTTGCAGTGCGTGCCCTCGAGGCGCTCGGAGCGGACCTGAAAGGTCGTATCGAATTGCAATTTACGTACGACGAAGAGTTCGGCGGCGAGCTCGGACCAGGCTGGTTGCTCAAGAACAAGCTCACAAAGCCTGATCTGGCGATTGCCGCGGGCTTTAGCTACCAGATCATCACGGCCCACAACGGTTGCTTGCAGTTTGAAGTGACGGTCAATGGCAAGATGGGCCATGCTGCCGTGCCAACCTCTGGTGTCGATGCGTTGCAAGCCGCCGTCAAAATCATGAACGCACTGTATGGCTTAAACGAGACCTACAAGTCGATCAAGAGCACGGTGCCCGGCATCAATCATCCTTACCTGAACATCGGTTTGATTTCCGGCGGCACAAACACCAACGTGATCCCAGGCAAAGTGGTCCTCAAGCTTGATCGCCGCATGATTCCTGAAGAGGATCCCGCGCAGGTCGAGCAAAGCATACGTGACACGATCGATGCGGTGTGGAAGCAAATCCCCGGCATTACTGCCGAGACCAAGCGTATTTTGTTGGCCCGTGCGTTAAAGCCGCTACCCGGCAGCACAGAGCTCGTAGCTGCTTTGCAGCAACACGCAAAAGAAGAGTTCGGTGAGGCGATCCCCGCCTGCGGCACACCGCTTTATGCCGATGCCCGTTTGTATTGCGAAGCTGGGATTCCGGTGGTCTTGTATGGTGCCGGCCCACGCACTGTGGAAGAGAGCCGTGCCAAGCAACCCGATGAGCGCTTAGAGCTTGAAGATTTGCGCCGCGCAACCAAAGTGATCGCGCGGACTTGTCTGGATATGATGAGTGCTTAATCCGCGGTGATGTTCTTCTCGCGGATCACGCGGGTCCATTTTGCGATGTCTTTTTGCAAGAGGGCTTGCAGTTCCGCGGGGGAGGACGCTGCAGGCAAGGTGCCCGAGTTCAGCAAACGCTCTTTGACTGCCGGTGTCTCGAGTGCTCTCTTAAGTGCTTGACCCACACGGTTGGTGTCCTCTGCGGACATGCCCTTGGGGCCAAACAGTGCATACCAGTTGTCTGAGTCCACACCCTCAATACCAACTTCTTTAAAAGTCTTCACATCCGGCAGCAAGGGGTGGCGCTGTTCAGCGGCCATCGCGATCGGCTTTAGGCGGCCTGCGCGCACGTGCCCGATCAGGCCGGGTACATCACCAAAGAATCCATCCACATGGCCTGCCATCACGTCGGTGATTGCAGGCGCTGCGCCTTTGTAAGGGACATCCACCAACTGCGCTTTGGTGATATCGGCTAAGAGCTCGCCCGCCAAATGCGGCACACTGCCGCGACCCGAGGACGCAAGCGGCGTGCGCTGCTTCTTTGCATTTGCAACAAAGTCAGCAGGACCTGTTGCTGGATTCTTGGGGTTGACCACCAAGAGCTCGTCGTTGCGTACCACGACAGAAATAGAAGTCAGATCTGTGACGGGGTTATAGGGTAGATTTTTGTAAAGCCCTGGATTGATCGCCACCGCACCGGCGCTGCTCAGCCACAGCACGCTGCCATCTGCAGGTGCTTTAGAGACGTATTCTGCGGCGATGATACCGTTACCACCGGCTTTGCTCTCGACGACAACTGTTGCGCCAAGCTCTTTGCCCAAGGCCTCGCTGATTGTGCGTGCCACGAAGTCGACCGGCCCACCTGGTGGGAAAGCGACAACCAAGCGTACCGACTTGCCGGTGCCTTGTGCATGGGTGGGTAGTGCGCCAACTGAGGCTGCCACCAGTGTTGCAGCAAGTAAGCTGCGGCGAAGTAAAGCTGTTTTTGAAAGGTGTTTCATTTGTAGTTCTCCAGTCTCATTTTTTTGATGTGTGCTTAGCCGCAACGAACCGACATGCCACCATCGACAATCAATTCAGTACCTGTCACAAAGCGTGCTTCGTCTGAAGCCAGGTAGAGCGCTGCATTTGCGGTGTCACGACCATCACCCATGAAGGGTAGTGGGATACGCGCCTGGCGTTGTTCCAGAAGCTTGGCGACATCACCGCCTGCGCGTTGGCCGGCCAGTCGGCTCTCGACCATCGGCGTATGCAGTTGACCAGGCACAATGGTGTTCACGCGAATGCCTTTCTTGGCGTACTGCACGGCAACGACGCGTGAGAGTTGAATCACACCCGCCTTGGTGGCGGCATACGCGACTTGCGCTGAGCCCGTCCAACGAATGCCCGAGGTTGACGCGAGATTAATAATCGCGCCTGAACCTTGTTTTTCCATGATCGGCAAGACGTACTTGCAGGTTAGGAAGACGCTCTTTAAGTTCGTGTCGACTTGCGAATCCCAAACGTCTTCGGCCATCTCAACTGGGCCGCCGGCGGCAGAGCCACCGACGTTATTGACCAGGACATCGATACGCCCATACCGCTTCATGCAGGCCTCCACCGCGTCTGAAATACTCTTGCTGCTTGTCACATCGCAAAAGCCTGTCTCGATCGTGCCAGCGACAGCGGTCACGCGCTCGATCGTTTCTTTCATCCGATCCAAATCGCGATCCACACCAAAAATCTGTGCGCCTTCTTCCGCAAAGCGAGTGGCTGTGGCGCGGCCATTCCCCCAGCCGGGGCCGACAGAGCCGGCACCAAAAATCAAAGCAATTTTTCCTGCAAGACGTCCTGAGGCTGACATGATTGAATCCTTTTTAAGCAGAAAAACGATAGAGGCGCATAGGGTTGTCGACCATCAGCTGGTGCAAGACATCCGGCTTCGGTGCGATCTGTGCCAAGGCACTGACCAAGACGCCGTCGTCTGGCACGTGCGTGTGATTCGGATGTGGCCAGTCGGAGCCCCAAACACAGCGGTCTGGGTAGTTGCGCATGAGGTAGCGTGCAAAGGGGACGCCGTCCGGGTAGGGCGGGTTCGGGTCGATGCGATCGATACCGCTTACTTTGACCATAAAGCCGGGCAGCTCAAGCAGACGACAGAAATCCTGAAAATGCGCGTGTTCTGTACCAAGCTTTGCATCCACACGCCCCATGTGATCCATCACGACCGGCACAGCCGATTGCTTGAGGAGCGGCATCAAGTCTTTTGCGTACTGGGCATGTAATTGCAATTGCATGTGCATGCCAAGCGGTTCGAGGCGTTTGGTGAACGCAATGATTTGTTCTGGTGTTTCGTGCACCTTGTAGCCGGGCATGAAATGAAACCGCACCCCCCGGAACCCGACGCTCGCCAAACGCTTGAGCTCGGCGTCCGACACATCGACTTGCACCAGCGCGACACCCAGGTAACGGCCTTTGGCGGCAATCATCGCGTCTTCGACGACGCTGTTATCAAAACCATGGAGTAAGGTGTTGACGATCACACAGCGATCAATCCCCATTTTTTTATGCCAGGCAAACAAGGCCTCTTTGGGGGCGTCGACCGGCGTAAAGCCGCGTGACTCCGCGTACGGAAACTTGTCACTCGGGCCAAACACATGGACATGTGAGTCGGTCGACCCGGTTGGCAGCTGGATGGTGGCGGCCGATGGCTCGCGCTTATAGGTCAGAATGGGTTCACTCATGTTGCTGAAGGCTTCCCTTGTCTCGGTTTGCGGCGGGGTCTTTGTGCCCCGTCATGCGGCCTATTTTGACACGCAGGCGAGCTTGTTTCACTGCGGAAATGCCAAAAAAATGCTAGAATTTTGGTCTTTGGTGTGCAGTAATCTGCCTTTTCAAGGCAAAATCGCCCCAAATGGCGCATTAGCTCAGCCGGTTAGAGCGACGGAATCATAATCCGCAGGTCCCCTGTTCGAATCAGGGATGCGCCACCAAGTACCTCCTCAAGTAGAAGAGCCTCCAGAAGTCGTTTGGTTTTTGCGTCTTAAGGTGAAATCAAAATGAACAGAATTACGCTTGAGCCAGGTAAGCGCGGTGGCAAACCGTGCATCCGTGGGCTTCGGATTACCGTCTATGACGTGCTGACGATGCTGTCTGAGGGTGCTTCTTCACAA
>CAIYWO010000403.1 GCA_903929925.1 uncultured beta proteobacterium
ATCATGCACATCATGGGCATTCGCCGAGATATCCTCGCAGCGCACCCGACACTTGCCAGCGCACTTGTTGATGCTTTCGAGCAAGCGAAAAAGCTGGCACAGGCACAGTTAGATGTGCATCATGTGCTTCCTGTGATGCTGCCGTGGATGACTGCAGAACTACAAGCGACTGAAGCCCTTATGGGACGGGACTTTTGGAAATACGGTCTAGAAGCAAACCGGAACACGCTTGAAGCGCAAATTAGCTGGTCGTTCGAGCAGGGACTCATCCCTCGCAAACTTGCGTTAGAAGAGATCTTTGTTGATTGTTGATACTAAACGGCGAGCACCCGTTCAGCATAAACGCCGCGGCAATCCATTTCGTACTCGAGTGCGACGACCGGCGGACGATTTAAATGCCACGTCAACCCACCTCGCATCGCTCCGCGCCGGCCAATCTCCTCAGACATGAGCGCGTAGATATTATGCACGGTGTAGAGCTGAGTGGCGGTGACGTCTGACCAGCCGAAGCCGAGTACACGCATCCGATTTTCCATTTCATCCAGCACCCAACGCGCTTTATTTCTTAAGCCTTCAGGCGATAGATCTCCAAGACTGATAATGTGATCTTTGTAGTTGCCCTGACCTTCTGGGGCTTCGCCGCTACCGGCGATGACAAAAGACGGCCTAGCGGACGGGTCTGGCACTGTGTAGGAAAATGCATAAAATCCAGGCTCTTGTGGAGGATCTATTTCCGGACAAACGTTGCTGCGCGCGACGGGGTTACTTTTTCCATCAAATAATCCCCATCGCGCGAGCGTGCCAACATATTCCTTGTTGAATGCCTCAAAACCAGCTTCATCGAACGGACGTGGCGAACGCAATTCGCACGCGCAAAAGGCAGAAAGCGGCCGTCCAGCCTCTTTTAGTGTCGTTTCAATCAGACGAAATCCCTCGGCCAAGTTAACCACATTCATCATGCGGACTCGTTCGATCCGAAACCCAGGCTCAGCAGCAACACCTGCCGAGTACTGAAAAACACCGGGTACAAATCGATAGTTTCCTTGTCCGTAAACTTGAGCTTTTGTCATGATAGAGGTATCGGTTGAGGTGAGGTGTTTCGGCATATTGGCAATACAGTCGTGACGGTACTATAAGCTATCTTAGGCGCGATCTTAAAACGCCACCCGCAATCCAACACTCCCCCCATATAGCGTCTGACTAGTCCTAGCTTCGACCGAGACACCCGCATAGGCATAGGCACTGTCAGCTACTTTGACCGTGCCGTACAAGCCTGCTTGTACAAACGTGGAGCCTGCTGTGGGCGTGGTCACGCTGCTTGAGTAACCACCAAGCGTGGTGTTAAGCGTTGGGTTGAGTAAGCCTTGTGAGTCGGCACCGATGGCGAGGTTTGCGCGGTAGGTGTATTCATCTTTGAGCGGGTCTTTGTTCAGTGACCCTGCGCCCACACCGATGACGCCACGCACGCCATTGGCGTTCATCCGTGAGACGTTAAGTGCTGCAGCACTTGCGCCTTCATCGTAGGCGGCTTGGCCGACATACTGGTAAGTGAGGCGTACGTAGGGCGTGATGCGCACATCGCTGGTCTCAAACGGACGGCTCAAGCTTGCACTGACCAACACATCGTTACCCATTACAGACTTGTTGCTAAAGCCACTGCTGATACCTGTAACGTCACTGCGCGAGAGGTTGGTGGAACTTAGACCCAGACTCACCATGCCATCGAGTAAATAATCTTCTGCGACTGGCATCTTGCCGTAGAGGAACAATGCACCCTGCTGGATGGTGCTGTTGCCACCCGTGGCATTAACCGTAGTGTTTGAGAGCGCTAAGCCGCCACCAAGCTTTAAGCCAAGCTCGGCATTCGTATATGCATCCACACCAAACACAGCTTGATATAGGTTGTTGTTAAAGCCATTGCCACCGCTATTACCCGAACGCTCACCGCGCTGGTAGGCGATCTCACCCCAGGCACGACCGTCTGCCACGGCGGCACTCGTGAGGTTTGCAGCGTTGGGGTTCACGGCTGGGTTTGAACTCATGTTGGCAGTCGGTAGGCCCGAGGGGTTATTACCTGTGATAGCGCCTGACGATAAGGGGGTAGCTGCGTTGGCAACTCCAGCACCGCCATTGAGCTGATTCGGAGCCATCGGGAAGTCACCCAGGCGTGCCAGCACTGCTTGCTGCACGCGTTGGGTTGTCTGTGGAAGCGTGGCTGCTGAGGCCGCATGAATCTCACCCGAGAGGGACTGTGCATAGCCTGGAAGGCCTGCTGCAGTTTGACCGGCAACGGCATAGAGCAAAGAGTCTTGTGCTGCCGTAGCAGTACCAGCTTGGTTAACGCCTAGCAATTGGTCCAAGACATTCGCCACTTCCTTGGCGTTAGTCGTGCTTGATGACAACGTAGAACTGTACGAAGTCGGTGTCACCGCCAGATCAAGGCTATTGCTGCTATTGACGTTGTAGAACGCGATGAACTGTGTCCCGGTGGCGAGTTCGGCTGGCTGCGTCAGTGTGCTGAAGCGACCAGAGATGCCGCCCGTGGCCGTCACCATGCGGAAGCGATCGCCAAGTGCTGGGACGTAGATCGCACTGCCGTAGCCTGACTCGCTTGCGCTAAACAAGTTTGATAACCGTGGCGTAAGCGTCGCGCCCGAATTAATCACCAGTTGACTACCGACATTCACAAAT
>CAIYWO010000404.1 GCA_903929925.1 uncultured beta proteobacterium
ACCATGCGGAAGCGATCGCCAAGTGCTGGGACGTAGATCGCACTGCCGTAGCCTGACTCGCTTGCGCTAAACAAGTTTGATAACCGTGGCGTAAGCGTCGCGCCCGAATTAATCACCAGTTGACTACCGACATTCACAAATGAGTAATAGCCTGAAGTACCTACAGGCGTTGCGCTGCTTGCTTGCACAGTACCTGCGATATCTTGCTGGTAGGTTGAGCCAGCATTCAACGTCAAGTTTTGAGTGAAAGACAAATAGCCAGGAGAATTACCGGGCTTAAGTACACCACTCACAATGCTATTGCCTGCAATCGTGCCGGTACCCATCAGCGTACCCGCAGATGCTACGAACACATCACCTGTACCGGTGGGTGAACCGCCCGCCAGCGATAGCGTGCCGCCCGAAACCGTCGTGCCGCCTGAATAGGTATTGGCACCACTTAACACTGTTGTACCCGAGCCAGTAAAGGTCAAGGACCCTGCACCAGAGAACACACCCGACAACCTAGCACTACCTGAGGTGGGATTCTGAATCGTGCTTGCACTAGCCACACTAAAGGCAGTGCTTGATCTATCACCACTTAACAGCACAAGCGTGCCGCCAGATAAGACCGGACTCGCACCAAGGGAGGTCAGCCCAACGCTTGTGCCGCTAGAGACGGTTGAGATGCTTGTTCCGCCAGAAGATGAGCCCGAGCTGCTGCCAGAGCTGCATACACTACACGCCGTGATGAGTAAGTTCCAGATGCCAGAAGTAGGCGTTGTTTGTGTTAAGGCAAAGGTATAGCCGTTTGAGGTTCCACTTGTATTGACAAGGTCTGCTTCAGCAATACCGCTCAACACTGCGCTCAGTTGCGTATTGAGGATCGAAGTACTCGTAGTCGAAAGTGATGAAATACCGAAGGTCGTGGTACCAATTGCAGAACTGACTGCGAGCTTGCCGAAATTTGTACTGTCGGCAATGATGATGTTGTAGTTCGTTGGAAGTTTCATGGAATAACTTAGCGCGCCTGATGCCCCCTGCAAATTATTGAGAGAGCCAATTACAGGAGTGCTAGCTTCAGGGTCGTTTCGGATGCCACCGCTAATCGTGCCGGTGTTATTTAGAGTCGTAATGGTGCCCAAATTCGAGATCCCAACGGACCCAACCCCGGAAGCCAAAATCGTACCGCTATTGTTTAGTGTTGTTATTGTTGCTTCGCGGTAATTACTGATGCCGTTTGTACTACCTGAAATCGTGCCGCTATTGGTTAGTGTTGTTATTGTTGTGCTGTAGTTATTACTGATGCCGTATGTACTACCTGAAATCGTACCGCTATTAGTTAGTGTCGTTATTATGAAGAAGTTATTGATCGCAGTTGTAGCCGGATTACTAGTTGTAGCTGAAATCGTGCCACTATTGGTTATTGTTCCTAATGTGTTGTAGTTGATGATGCCGGCGAGGCCACCTGAGATTAAGGCGCCACTATTAACTGTAAAACTACACAGCACGCTAGAATTAACTTGCCCACCTACTGGGCTCATGGCTGCAGTGATGACCGTATCACCACTACACCCATCAGCCCGAACAGCGCTGTTCGCGAAGAAAAAACTAACGCCCAATGTCACAGCTAACGTAAGCGCTCTTAGCCTTGATACCCTCGCAGCACGGGAGAGACGGTGTGTAAGGGGCAACCGGTCATCAACGGTTGGAGCAGAGCACAGACCGCTTATCGGTTGGCATAGTTGCGCTTGCTTACCAAGCCAGTGCAGGGCCATCAGTCTCAAGTGAGTGAGGATCGCAATATTCAGAGACAAAGTCATATGTTTTCGAGTCGTTGATTTTCGTTTGTACATCTGCACTAAAACGCCACACGCAAGCCCACACTCCCGCCGTACAGCGTCTGACCCGTTCTAGCTTCGGCAGAGACGCCTGCGTAGGCATAGGCACTATCAGCGACTTTTACCGTACCATACAAGCCTGCTTGTACAAACGTAGAGCCTGCTGTGGGGGTGGTCACACTGCTTGAGTAGCCACCAAGGGTGGTGTTGAGCGTTGGATTAAGCAAACCCTGCGAGTCAGCACCGATCGCAAGATTCGCGCGATAGGTGTATTCATCTTTGAGCGGGTCTTTGTTCAGTGACCCTGCGCCCACACCGACCACTGCGCGTACGCCATTGGCGTTCATGCGTCCGACGGTAAGCGCTGCGGCGCTTGCACCTTCGTCGTAGGCGGCTTGGCCGACGTACTGGTAGGTCAATCGTACATACGGGGTGATGCGCACGTCGCTCGTCTCAAACGGACGGCTCAGCCCTGCACTGACCAACACATCATTACCCATCACTGACTTGTTACTAAAGCCATTACTGATGCCGGTGACGTCGCTACGCGAGAGGTTTGTTGAGCTTAGACCCAAGCTGACCATACCGTCGAGTACATAATCTTCTGCCACAGGCATCTTGCCGTAAAGGAACAGTGCACCCTGCTGGATGGTGCTGTTGCCACCTGTTGCATTGACCGTGGTGTTCGAGAGCGCTAAGCCACCGCCAAGCTTTAAGCCAAGCGCAGCGTTTGTATATGCATCCACGCCAAACACAGCTTGGTATAGGTTGTTGTTAAAGCCATTACCACCGCTGTTACCCGAACGCTCACCGCGCTGGTAGGCGATCTCACCCCAGGCACGACCGTCTGCCACGGCTGCACTCGTGAGGTTTGCAGAGTTGGGGTTTACGGCGGGGTTTGAACTCATGTTGGCAGTAGGCAGCCCTGAGGGGTTGTTACCCGTGATGGCGCCTGCCGATAAGGGGGTGGCTGCATTGCCACCGCCAGCACCAGCACCGCCGTTAAGCTGATTCGGTGCCATCGGGAAGTCACCCAAGCGTGCCAATACCGCCTGCTGCACACGTTGGGTCGTCTGTGGCAAGGTTGCAGCCGAGGCCGCATGAACCTCACCCGAGAGGGATTGCGCAAAACTTGGCAAGCTTGCTGCGGTTTGACCTGCGACGGCATAGAGCAACGAGTCTTGTGCTGCCGTGGCGGTACCGGTCTTGTTAACGCCCAAGAGCTGATCCAAGACATTCGCCACTTCTTGGGCGTTGGTCGTACTTGAAGACAATGTCGTGCTGTAAGAGGTCGGTGTCACAGCCAGATCAAGGCTGTTGCTGCTGTTGACGTTATAGAACGCAACGAACTGTGTACCGCTTGCGAGTTCTGCTGGTTGCGTCAGTGTGCTGAAGCGACCGGAGATACCACCCGTGGTCGTGACCATGCGGAAGCGATCGCCAAGTGCTGGGACGTAGATCGCACTGCCGTAGCCTGACTCGCTTGCGCTAAACAAGTTTGATAACCGTGGCGTAAGCGTCGCGCCCGAATTAATCACCAGTTGACTACCGACATTCACAAAT
>CAIYWO010000405.1 GCA_903929925.1 uncultured beta proteobacterium
CCGGTACTTCAAGGTTGTGTTTATTGATGCTGCCCGCTTGATTGAAGCAAGGAAGAATTGATCGACTGACTCATGCCCGGTGAATCGCACCCTACTGCTAACAAGACGTTTGAGCACCGCAGCGCGTTGTCTGGCTTTGCCAGCCTCGGTTTTAGGGCCAGTTGATCCATACAAAACTATAGCTATTTATAAATAAAACGTCTTATACGTTGCTATAAATTTGTATAGATTACCCATATGGACAAAATTGCAAATCCCTTTTCTCCTGGAGCGGGCTCCCCGCCTCCGGAATTGGCTGGCCGCAGCGGAATCTTGGAACAAGCTCGGGTTCTTCTGGGACGTGTGTTCGCGAAGCGTTCGGAAAAGAGTCTCTTGCTCACGGGTCTGCGCGGTGTCGGCAAAACCGTGCTGCTCAATGAGATCGAGCGAATGGCAAGGGATGTGGGCTACCGCACTATCCTGGTAGAAGCGCACGAAGGCAAGCACTTGGCAGCGCTGATTGCACCCCATCTGAGAAGACTACTGTTTGCTCTTGATCGTTTAGCCGGTGCAGGCAACAAAGCCCGGCGAGGTATTGCGGTGTTAAAGAGCTTTATCGGCGCAATCAATATCAAAGTTGGTGACATGGATATTGGCCTCGATATAGAGCCCGAGCCAGGTTCGGCAGATAGTGGCGATTTGGAAGTTGATCTCCCTAGTTTGTTTACTGCGGTAGGCGAGGCCGCTGAGGAACGCAACGTCGCAGTAGCTCTGCTGATCGATGAAATTCAATACTTCAGTTCAGGAGAATTGAGCGCACTGATTATGGCCATGCACAAGATGCAGCAACGGCAATTACCCATTGTATTGATTGGCGCAGGCTTACCCATCTTGCCTGGCCTGGCAGGTGACTCAAAATCATACGCTGAAAGATTGTTTAGCTTTCCTGACGTTGGCCCCCTCCCTGAATTGGACGCGGCCAGAGCATTGAACGAGCCTATTCGAAACGCCGGCGAATCAATCGAACCGGATGCATTGCATGAAATTTATCTATTAACTCAGGGCTATCCTTACTTTCTACAGGAGTGGGGATACCAGGCATGGAACCATGCAGATGCGTCACCAATAAGTTTGAAGGTTGTGCGAAAAACCAGCGAAGTGGTATTAAAACGATTGGATGAAAATTTCTTTAGAGTTCGATTCGACCGACTGACGCCGAAAGAAAAAACCTATTTGCGGGCGATGGCAGACTTAGGAGCCGGGCCATACCGTACGAGCGACGTTGCGGATAAATTAGGCGTGAGGATAAATACATTAGGGCCAGTCAGAGCAAGCTTGATAAAAAAAGGAATGGTCTACAGTCCTTCACATGGAGATATGGCATTCACAGTATCCTTGTTTGATGAATTCATGAGAAGAGCCATGCCTAAATTTGAGATGAACTAATTTTTTTGATTATTGCTTACGTGTGGGATTCGCCTACATCCCGCAGGCCGCGACTTGGCTTGCAAGCCAAGTCCTTCAAATACCACGAGTGAAGTCCGAAGGGAATTCACTCCTCTCGAAAATGAAAATGCCCCTCGCGGGGTATTTGAATTACTGGCGAGGGTGGCATTCAAATCATCGATTACCACTAAAGGAGTGAGATCATGAAAAAAATTGCACCAGTTTCTCCCGGTAAAATGCTGCAGGAAGAATTCCTCAAACCTTTGGGGCTGACGCCGTATCGATTGGCGAAGGACATTGATGTTCCCGCGACACGAGTCTATGACATTGTCTCTGACAAACGGGCCGTGACAGCCGAAACCGACCTACTGCTTTGTCGATATTTTGGGTTGAGTGACGGTTGGTGGCTGGCGATACAGTCGCATCACGACACTCACGTGGCTCGTCGGGAATTAGGCAAACGGCTTGACAAGATTCCGCGTTGTTCTTTGCTGGATGAAGCGACAGCAGACTAATTGCTCATGCGATGTCCGCAGGGACTTCACTCCTCTCGAAAATGAAAATGCCCCTCACGGGGCATTTGAATTACTGGCGGAGAGGGTGGGATTCGAAC
>CAIYWO010000406.1 GCA_903929925.1 uncultured beta proteobacterium
CACCCCTGGGCTGCGGGCGGGCATGACCCCGTCTGCCAACCACCGCGCCCCAAACAGCCAAGCCCCCGCGGTCACGCTGATTAACGCTAAACTGCGAGCCTCACTTGGTTAGCACCTTTATTTAGGCAAGAATGGATATCCGACGCACCATCCTCTTAATGATTTTTTCGTTTTCACTGCTCATGCTGTGGAACAACTGGCAAGTCCATCAGGGCAACCCGCCGTTGTTTGGTGCACCCCCGCCAAAGGCCACTCCAGCAGCAACGACCACGCCACCTGACTCGGGCGCGACAACCCAAGGCGGTGTGCCAAGTGCGCCAGCACAAGCTGCGACACCAGGAGCAGCTCCAACAGTGCCCGGCACAAGCGCAGCGCCTGCTGCCCAAGCTCAGACCGTGACTGTTAAGTCAGACGTCTTGGCACTCACCTTCGATCTGCAAGGCGCCCAACTCGTACGCGCTGAATTGCTCAACGTTCCCGGCAAAGACGACAAGAAGCAACCCTTCGTATTGTTAAGCCGTGAGGCCGGACACATCTATGTCGTTCAGTCTGGTTTGACCGGCGCACCTGCGGGCTCACTCTATCCAACACACCTCGCCAACTATAAGTTGGTCACAGAAGCAAAAGGGCTCAACGGCAACACCCTAGTTGTTAAATTCGAATCAGAAGCGAGTGGCGTCAAGCTCACAAAAACCTTCACGCTAACGCGCGGCAGTTACGCGATCGCTGTTGACCACCAGATCGAAAACCTGTCTGCACAGCCTGTTACACCGTCGGTCTATCTACAGATCACGCGTGACGGTTCCGACCCAATGGGTCAAAGCAATACACCTAGCTTTTTACAAGGTCCCGTCAGCTTTACTGGCCCTGCTGTGTATTCAGATCAGGACAAGTTTCAAAAGATCACTTTCCCAGAAATCGAAAAGCGTAAGGCACAGTACATCAAACAAGCTGACAACGGCTGGTTTGCAATGGTTCAGCATTACTTCGTGACCGCATGGGTTCCTCCACAAGGCAAAACCCGAAACTATGAGGTGACGGAGCTTGAAAAGAACTTGTTCGCTGTGCGTAGTATTGAACCTGTTGGAACGATCAACCCTGGTAGCCAAGTATCGGTTCCTACCAAGCTTTGGGTGGGTCCTCAAGACCAGTCTGAGTTAGAAGCTGTTGCACCCGGCCTTGAGCTTGTGGTTGATTATGGTTTATTAACCATCATCGCCAAGCCCGTCTTTACGTTGATGACATGGCTCTTCTCGCTGCTTGGTAACTGGGGCTGGACGATCGTTGCCTTGACGGTGCTCATCAAGGCGGCGTTTTATCCCTTGTCCGCAGCAAGCTACCGTTCGATGGCAAAGATGAAGTTGGTTGCACCACGTCTGCAGGCGCTCAGAGAAAAGTTTGGTGATGATCGTCAGAAGCTCAATACAGCAATGATGGAAATGTATCGCACCGAAAAAATCAATCCTCTGGGTGGTTGTCTACCTATCGTGATTCAAATTCCGGTTTTCATTTCTCTTTATTATGTGCTGGGCTCCAGTGTTGAGCTTCGCGGCGCACCCTGGATTCTGTGGATCCATGACTTATCAGTACAAGATCCTTATTTCATCTTGCCGTTAATCATGATGGCGACCATGTTCATTCAGATGAAACTGAACCCAACTCCTCCGGACCCCGTACAGGCAAAAGTCATGATGTTTATGCCGCTCGTGTTCGGCGGCATGATGTTCTTCTTTCCTTCCGGTCTAGTTTTGTATTGGTGCGTCAACAACATCTTGTCGATCGCGCAGCAATGGCACATCACCCGTACCATCGCAACACAATCTGCTGCGGCGCACCGGTAGCCCTTACATGACACATGTCTACCTCTGCTAGCCAGCCAATCGCCGCTATTGCCACCGCCCCTGGTCGGGGTGGCATCGGCATAGTTAGAGTATCAGGCCCCGCGTTGGGGCCTTTTATTTATGCCTTGCTTGGTCGTGCCCTCACCGCGCGCCACGCAACCTTTGGGCCGTTCCCTGATGCGACGGGAAAGGCAATTGATCAAGGTCTCGCAATATATTTTTCTTCTCCCAACTCTTACACAGGAGAAGACGTTCTTGAGCTTCAAGGACATGGCGGCCCTGCTGTATTACAAGCGTTACTCAAGCGTTGTTTAAGCGTTGGAGCAGCTTTTGGTTTACGCATGGCCGCGCCAGGTGAGTTTACGTTACGTGCTTTTTTAAATGACAAAATTGACCTTGCTCAGGCTGAAGCTGTTGCCGACTTGATCGACGCAACCTCGGAAGCTGCGGCACGCGCAGCGATGGCTTCCTATCAAGGTGATTTCTCTGATCGCATTGATAAGCTAACGGCGAAAATTATTGAGTTGCGTATGCTGGTAGAAGCAACGTTAGATTTTCCAGAAGAAGAAATTGAGTTTCTTGAAAAGTTTCAAGCGCGCGCACGGCTAGCTTCTATTCAAGAAGAGCTCAGTCATGTGCTGATCCAAAGCCAGCAAGGCATGGTCCTACGAGAAGGTTTGCATGTTGTTTTGGCAGGCGAACCAAACGTTGGCAAATCTAGTCTATTAAACGCACTCGCTGGGCAAGATTTGGCGATCGTGACGGATATTGCAGGGACTACTCGCGATAAAGTGTCTCAAGTTATTCACTTGGATGGCGTACCAGTCACTATCATTGACACAGCTGGTTTACGCGATACCGATGACAAAATCGAAGCCCTTGGTATCGCGCGCAGTTGGGAAGAAATCAAACGGGCTGATGTTGTGCTGCACTTATTAGATATTCAACAGCCTGATAGTCCCCTAGATAAGCAAATTACGGAATACCGCTCAGCAAAAAGCGTGATACTCAAGATATTCAACAAGTGTGATCTTCTAAATTCTGACTCAGCGCGTCGCCTGGCTTCGCACGATGACGCACTATATATCTCTGCCAAAACGGGCGATGGTTTAAACGAATTGCGTATGCGTTTGTTAGAGATTGCTGGCTGGCAACCAGGCCAGGAGTCGCCATGGCTAGCGCGCCAACGTCACATCGATGCGTTACATGCCGCACAAGACTCTTTATTTAATGCACAAGTACATGCTGAGCAAAACGACCGTGTGCTGGACTTATTCGCTGAGGAACTCCGCCTTGCGCACGATCATCTTGGTGCGATTACCGGACGAATGACGCCAGATGAACTGTTAGGTGAAATTTTCTCGCGCTTTTGTATCGGTAAGTAGCTCTATTAATTCGTTCCACTTTTCTCCATCTATAGAGAGAAGTTTTCCGATCATCTGTTGTTTTTTGAGCAGATTTACATTTTGTTGCAAAATAATTGACTGGGGATAACTACAGCATGAGCTGTGTGCATAACTTGTGCACAGCGCTTGAATAACTACCTCGTTTACGATGATTAGAAAACTTGTTCATGTTCATCCACAAAACTAAACAGACGTTACCCTCAAGATATTTCGTCTACAAACTAATGATTTCTATATGATTTGATGAGTTGTTCCACTTATCCACAAGGCATCTTATCCATTAGTTTTTATATATATAAACAAATAAATAAATACATAAGCCAAAACACTTTCGCCTAAAAAAAGTTCTGCATAAAAAATATTTACAGGCAACGTTGCTGTGCTTAAATCAGATCTTCGTTAAACGTTCGATTGCTTGATCAAGGGTGGTGTCCTTTTTCGCAAAGCAAAAACGTACGATGTGATGATTCGACGAGGGGGCCGTTGGATTTTCATAAAAAGCTGAAACTGGTATGACAGTGACGCCATGGTGTTGGGTCAACCAGATTGAAAAATCTGCTTCTGATTCATCCGATATGTCACTGTAATCGGCAAGCATAAAAAACGTACCTGGGCTGGGAAGGGTTTTAAAACGGGTTTTGCTTAAGCCAGCAGCAAGGTGGTCTCGTTTACGCTGGTAAAAATCTGGGAGAATTAAGTATGTACTGGCATCTGCCGTATAAGCAGCTAGACCGTACTGTAGGACAGAAGGAACCGTAAACACCATAAATTGATGTACTTTGCGCAACTCGGTTGTCATGTTTTTTGGAGCGCAGCAGTAGCCAATTTTCCAGCCGGTGGTGTGTGTCGTTTTACCGAATGAAGAAATGACAAATGTTCTATCAGCTAACACGGGGCTTGAGGCAAGGCTTAAATGCGGTGCGCTGTCAAAAATAATATGTTCGTACACCTCGTCTGACAAAATCATGATGTTTGTGTTTTGAACGAGTTGCTCTAACGCCTCAAGATCCGTCGTCTTAAGAATTGCACCTGTTGGGTTGTGTGGCGAATTGATAATGAGTAAACGTGTTTTAGCGGTAATGCTAGCTTTGACGCGATTCCAATCAATGCTAAACAGAGGGTTCGCTTCTGTTGGTGACACCATAGGAATGGTTATAGCCCGCGCACCTGCTAAGCGAATTGCTGGTAAGTAACAGTCATAGCAAGGCTCTAATACCAAGACCTCATCACCGGTGCCAACGCTGGCAAGTACTGCAGCCATAATGGCTTGTGTTGCGCCACTCGTGACAGTGATCTCAGTGTCGACATCATAAGAGCGACCATAAAGAGTCTTTACCTTTTGATGGATGACTTCTCGCAGTGCTGGTACTCCAGCCATTGCTGGATATTGATTTAAGCCATCTGCCATGGCTTTGCTAACAAGGCCTTGTAATCGCTCGTCAGTATTGAAGTCAGGAAATCCCTGGCCAAGATTGATAGCTTTGTAATCCAATGCCATCTTGCTCATGGTCGTAAAAATAGTAGTGCCGACTTCTGGGAGTTTTGACGTGATTTGCATGGTTTAATTTGGACAAAACAGAGGTGTTATCGCTAGATAATACGCACTTTTAAATGGTCGCGCCGCGGTGAATAAAAGTTTGAGGGTAGTATTGGGATTGGTAATCTCGCTTGTAGGCGCCTATGCAGCACAGGCGGCGGGTATTCCGATACCTTGGACACTCGGACCCTTGTTTTGTATTGCAGCGTTCAGACTGGCTGGCGCGCCTATAGCAAGCGTCCCTCTTTTTCGTAGCGTTGGACAGTGGGTCATTGGTGTCTCATTAGGCCTGTATTTCACGGTTCACGTTGTCGGGGTATTAACGGACCACTTATTCGCCGTGATAAGTGGTTTCTTATTTGCGATTGGTCTGGCGTTTTACGGAACTTACCTATTACGCCGCTTTGCTTATGTAGATATAAAAACTGCCTGGTTTTCATCTGCAATTGGTGGTGCAAATGAAATGACAAATCTAGCAGAGCATTATGGAGTAAGGCCAGATTTGGTAGCGAGTGCTCACAGCCTTAGGCTAATTACCGTTGTTGTAATTGTTCCTTTTGCTCTGCAATGGTTAGGTATTGCTGGAACGGATCCTTTTGTTACAGGCACAAGAGACGTGTCTTACATTGGTTTACTCCAATTGTTTGGATTGACCGCAATAGGAGTTTTTGTTGCCACACGAATCAAGATGCCAAACGCGTGGGTATTAGGTCCGATGTTTTTAACTATTGCGTTGACTAGTAGCGGCGTAGAGTTTTCGGCAATGCCAGACTGGTTATCAAAGATTGCGCAGTTAAGTGTTGGTTGGGGGTTAGGCGATAGGTTCCGCCCTGGCTTTTTTAAAACGGCGCCACGCTTTTTACTCGTTGTAGTCTTGTTTACAGCCTCTTCGCTTTTATTAGCCCTTGGTTTTGCTAGTGCGTTGCATGTGTTCTCGGGTATGCCAACCGTTGCGCTGATGTTAGGCGTGGCGCCTGGCGGTATTGCAGAAATGGCAATTACTGCAAAGGTATTGCAACTCGGTGTGCCGTTAGTAACAGC
>CAIYWO010000407.1 GCA_903929925.1 uncultured beta proteobacterium
ACCTCAAAGGGATCCGTTCCAACGGGTACGCGACCAACCCAGGCCGCAGGTACGCGGACATATTCGCTATAAGCGCCGTCCCGACGCATTCCAAAATCACGCCCCCCTTGCACGGTGACAACATCGCCGACTTTGAATGCTGGGCTTTCGGATTGCGAGACAATGCCGGCCATCTCAATACCCGGGATGCAGGGAAAGCGACCAATAACTTTGCCAATCCCCATCACTCCGCGGGCATCCTTATAGTTGACTGCCGCAAATTGGGTCTTGATAACGACATCGCCTGGATCCAAATCATCGATGGACTGATCGACAAAGCGACTAATGCGCTTGCCGTCTTCAAGGTATTGCCTAATTGCTTTAAATTGCATGATGCGGGCCCCTAGACTTCATTTCTAATTTATCGTTGCACTACTACACCGGCTGCCAATAGCGCGTCGATTTGCTCTTGACTGAGTCCATATTCAGACAACACTTCACGTGAGTGCTCTCCAAGAGCCGGAGGTCCATAACGCACGCGCGACTGAGCGTTGCGATCGCCCACTGCGAGCCCTGGCATTCTCACATTACCTGCCACCGAGTTGGGCGTATCGACAATCAATCCGTTGTGCTTGAGTTGCGGAGACTCCATCACCATATCGTAGTCAGCGATCGGACCGCAGATAATGTCTTGTGCTTCCATCAGCTCTTGCCATTGAGCGGAGGTTTTCGATGCAAGCAGAACAGTTAACTCCGACATTAATTTTTTGCGGTTCGCGACACGCAAGGGAATACTTGCAAAGTCTGCGTGTGTCGCGAGCTCAGGTTTATTCAGCAGCTTGCATAGCGCTGGCCAGCGATCGTCGTGGTAGGCCGCAATCATGATCCAACCATCTTTCGTTGGATACGCTTCATTGGGTGCCGAATACGGTGCGGCCGTGCCGATGCGTATTGGCTTTTCACCGCTCGAGAGATAGGAAGCAATGGCAGACTGTTGAAACATCACCGCGCTGTTATAGAGCGACATGTCAAGATGCTGACCAAGGCCTGTCGCCTCCACAACCCGTAGCGCCGCCATCACTGTGCTAGTGGTTAAAAACCCAGTGACCATATCGACGGCAGGCACAAGAACTTTCATCGGCGGCGAGTTCTCGTCACCGATGTTGCTCATCAGACCCGACACGGCCTGCACGATCCCGTCTACGCCGGGCTTATCACGCCAAGGTCCTGTCTGGCCATAAGCAGAGACCGAGGCAAACACAATTTTGGGGTTCATTGCGCGCAGCGCGTCGTAACCAATGCCTAACCGATCCATCACACCCGGGCGAAAGCTCTCCAACACTACATGAGAGTTTGCTGCCAGTTCTTTGATCAGAATCGCGCCTTCTGGCTTCTTTAAATCTACGATCAATGAGCGCTTGTTGCGGTTGAAGCACATTGAAACCACAGACTCACCGTTTTGCCAAGGAGGACCGAGCTTACGTCCAATATCGCCAGCGGGGGCCTCAACCTTGATAACCTCTGCCCCCATATCGCCCATCTGCATACCCGCTAGTGGGCCAGCCCCGATCTGGGTAAAGTCGAGGACGCGCACGCCCTCCAATGCCTTATTAATTGATGGCATCTGTTCAGACATATTTATTCCTGCTTCAGTCCAGTTTGAGACCGATATTTTTGATGGCACGTTGCCAATAAGCGAGATCTTGCTTAATCAGGTCAGCCATCTGTTGTGGATTCAAATAGCTTTCTACGAACCCCTGTCGCACCAACTGCGCTTTAGTCTGCGGATCTTGCAGCGCATCCCGAATCGCAGCTGAAATTTTTGCAACAATATCTTTAGGCGTATTGGCTGGTGCTAAAACGGAATACCAGAGTGGTACGTTGTAGCCAGTCAACCCACCTTCGTCGATCGTTGGAATGTCAGGCATCACCGGAGAGCGCTTGGGTGTGGAAACGGCAATCGGCCGTACCTTTCCTGTTTTGACATGCTGCTCAAGCGAGGCCATTGTGCCAATCGTTGCTTGCACTTGACCACCAATCAAATCCACAATCGAGGGAGTCGTACCTTTATAGGGCACGTGCGTGACCTTGATGCCCGCGTCGTAATTGAACACCTCAAACGCAATGTGCTGTGGAGTGCCGAGCCCTGGAGTGCTGTAGTTCAAGGAACCAGGTTTAGACTTCGCTAGCGCAATCAACTCTTTGAGATTTTTTGCGGGGACATCAGGATGAATCGCCAGCAACATTGGCACAGACGCAACCTGGGCCACCGGCGCAAAATCCTTTGCGATATCGAACGGAAGCTTTGAATAGATCCAAGGATTCATGGTTACCTGGTTCGAGGCAATCACGATGGTGTAGCCGTCTGGAGTCGACTTCGCTACAAAGTCAGCGCCGATATTGCCACCTGCCCCCGCACGGTTATCCACGACAACCTGCTGCCCCAAAATATCAGACATTTTTGGCGCCAGAGCGCGAGCCAAAATATCATTGCCGCCCCCGGGTGGAAACGGCACAACAAAACGGATAGGCTTGTTAGGAAAGGCGTCGTTACTCGACTGTGCCTGTACGGCTGTACCCAGAAAGCTTGCTGCAATCATTGCTGCGAAAAAGCCAATTTTTTTCATTGTTGTCTCCATTATTTTGGACGTCAAAAAATTTGTAACACAGACATTTATCCTAAGTGTGAATCAGGATTAGTCAATTCTATGTAATGATATGGCTACTAACTTGAACTTTGCCAACGGAATATCATGAACAAAATTGGAATGATCGGCATCGGCATGATGGGTCACGGCATTGCGACCAATTTACTCAAGCACGGCTATAAGTTAACGTTGCTTGAGCATCCGGGGAATCAGCCTTTGACCCATCTAGTTGCAGGTGGCGCAGTAACGGCCTCCACTCCCGAGGCGCTTGCCGCGGCATCAGAAGTGATTATCCTGTGTGTGACCGGAACGCCTCAAGTCGAAGATGTTCTCCTGGGTGAGAAGGGCGTTCTCAAGGGCCTCAAGCCTGGTACGGTGGTTATCGACTGCTCAACAGCCATTCCCACCTCGACAGATCGCGTGTCCGCAATGGTCATGGCCAAAGGCGGATTGTTTTTAGATGCCCCCATGACTCGTACCCCCAAGGAGGCAGCGGAGGGTCGACTAAACCTACTCGTAGGTGCAGACACCGCACTATTCGAGCAGTGCAAGCCCATCCTTGCCTGTTTCGCTGAAAACATTGTGCACGCCGGACCGATCGGCGCAGGCCATCGTATGAAATTACTTCACAATTTTGTTTCGCTGGGCTCAGTTGCTTTGATGGCAGAAGCGGCCGCTTGCGCGACTGCTGCAGGCATTCCTGCACAAACATTTGTCGACGTGTTGGCGATGGGTGGCGGTTGGGGCGCACCGCTCGAGCGCCTGAAACCGTATCTTGTCAATCAAGACACGTCGAGCATGCGATTTAGCATTGCGAATTCCCTTAAAGATCTCAGCTACTACAATCAAATGGCCCAAGACATTGGAAGCGATAGAACCATTGCAGGGTCGGTCAAGCAGACGCTAGAACAAGCCTGTCGCGAGGAAAACCCACAAAAGCTACTGCCTGAGCTCGTAACGATTCTTAGCCAGCGAAAACAAGGCGGTTAAGGCACCGCCGCAGCCGTTACATCCCGTGCAGAGGCATTACCTTGCGCACTGCAGGCATCTCTAACATACGCTTATAGTGCTCCGCTACGCGAGGAAACTTAGCCATATCGACGCCGTCCGAGGCGAGCCAGCTCGACATTGTGAAGAGGTAGGGATCAGCAACTGTAAAGTTTTCGCCCATCAGCCATGGGCCACGCAATAATTCGCTTTCAACCCAAGCGAAACATTCACTCATGTTTTGCGGGACCTTGGCTTTCATCGACTGCTGAGCAGCAGCATCATCAGACCAGCGGGAGCCGCGCGGCCCGTGGGCATGCACAACATGCACTGTGGAACAAAACCAACTATTCGCAGCCTGCATCTCAGCGAGTGCGAAGGGGTCATCCAGAGGCGCTAATTTGGCTTCGGAGTACGTTTGGGCCAAGTACAGAAGAAGTGCAGGCGTCTCAGTGATGAC
>CAIYWO010000408.1 GCA_903929925.1 uncultured beta proteobacterium
GGGAATTAACACCTATACCAATCTGCTTGAACAGCTCGGATTAAACAAGAATCTAGCCGATCAGACTGCACAATACGTCCTTAGTAATAATCGCAGTCTTCAGTCGCTAGATGACTTGATCAATATTCCAGGCTACAGCAGCGATATCCTAAAGCGGCTCAGACGATTTGTGATCGTCCTACCGGAGCCGACCGCGGTCAACATGAATACCGCATCGATAGAAATACTACTTGCACTGTTCCCTACGCTGTCCCAAGCCGAAGTCACTCGCTTTATGCAATTGAGAGTAAACAGTCCTATGAAAAGCCAAGAGGACGTCACGCAGTTAGTTGCAAAAATTCAGCCCAACCGAACACTTCAAGCCACAACTGCCATCGATGTCAAATCAAATTATTGGTTAGCACATACCAACATGATCATCGATCAGCGTCATATCAACACTCAAACTCTTATTAAAAGATCTCCCACGCCTCAGCCTGATAACAATTACACCTCAGTGTTGTGGAGCAAACAAAAAATTGTTCAACTGAACTGAGCACAGCCAAACAGAGCCAGGAAACTAACGGATACCGTTATTCATTTCTAATATTGGTTGCATGACGGCCATCACAATGCACAGAACTAAACCACCCATTAGTAATATCAAGAGTGGCTCAAGCAAATTGGTAAATATCTTAGTTTTATTCTCCGCTTCAGCCTCTGCGTTGTCTGCGGCATAGCGCAACATTTCTGCCAACTGACCACTCGCCTCACCCGAGCGTATCAGATGCACAAGGATCGGCGAAAAAATTCCTTGATTCGCGATTGCCTTCGCCAGCGAAGCACCTTCAGAAAGCTGCACTTCACTCTGCTCAATGGTTCGCCTGAGAACGCTATTTGAAAGCGTATTTTTTGAATAATGAAGCGCCGATAGTATTGGGATGTTGGACCCGACAAGTAATGCCATGGTGCCAGCAAATCTGGCAGTCTCAAACTGCAGCAACAAGGCTCCTACAATAGGAATCTTTAGACATAAACCATCAACAAAGTATTTAAAACCAACGCGACGAAGTAGATATTTAAAGATTAGCGTCGCAACTAAGCCTACAAGCAAAAGACTCAAACCCCATTGGCTTAAAAAATTAGAAATCACCATAACGACTTGAGTAATGACCGGCATATTTTGCTTAGTCGACTCAAAGACACGAACAATTTGCGGAACTACATAGGTCATCAGAAAGATAATGACAGCAATCGAGACACTTACGAGTGTTGCCGGGTAGATTAAGGCTCCAACGGCTTTTTGCTTAAGCGCCTCGCGCTTTTCTAAAAAAACTGATAACTGTGTCAATACCTCTGCCATTTGACCTGACTGCTCGGCCGCAGCAACAATGCCTTGGTAGAACGCACCAAAAGAATCAGGATAGTTCGCCAGCGCTTGCGAGAGAGGTGCGCCTGCACGAATATCCGCCAAAATCGATTCAAGTATTTTGTGTGTATGCTTTTTAATACTTGAATCTTCAGACAGGATACTGAGGCCTTCCTCAATTGAGATCCCAGATCTCACTAACAAAGCCAATTGCTTCGACAACATACTCAGGTCTTTTGCGGAAATCGATCTCTGTGAGAAAAATAGACTACGCTCGTTTACGACCGCTTGACTGAGCGCGACGTCAATCACCGAGATTGGAACCAACTCTTTGTTCAATAAGAGTTGTCTTGCTGCTCGTACGCTTTCGCTTTCAATCGTCCCGCGTTCTGTTTTCCCAGAATAAGTAACGGCTTCAAACTGGAATAAAGGCATGATTAAATATCCACGTGATTCGCGCCGGTAACACGCTTAACTTCTGCCAGTGTCGTCATCTTGGCGTTAACCCATCGTTCGCTATCTTGCACCAAAGAACGCATTCCGTTCTCTAGAGCTTTTTGTCGAATCTGGGACTCTGAGGCACTTTGATGTATTAGCTCTTTCAAGTCATCAGACGTTGTCATCAGCTCATAAATACCAGCACGTCCCTTGAATCCCGACTGCATACAATCTGGACAACCTGCCCCATGGCAGCTCTTACAAGTCAGCCGTATTAACCGCTGACCAAGGACCCCCAGCAATGACGACGACAGCAAAAACGGCTCGATACCCATATCGATCAAACGCGTGACTGCCGAAGGCGCATCATTTGTGTGTAGCGTCGCCAGTACAAGGTGCCCCGTCAGAGAGGCCTGAACTGCAATCTGCGCAGTTTCTATATCGCGGATCTCTCCGATCATGACAATATCCGGATCTTGACGCAAAATCGCTCGAAGCGCCCTTGCGAAGCTCATCTCGATACGCGAGTTCACTTGCGTTTGACCAATGCCATCCAGGTTGTATTCGATGGGATCCTCAACGGTCATAATGTTGTTCACATGCGAGCGTAAGGTTAAAAGCGCGCTGTAAAGCGTTGTCGTTTTTCCGCTGCCGGTTGGACCGGTGACTAATACAATACCGTATGGTTTGTTAATCAGTTCTAAAAAGCTGCTCTCAGTATCTTGCGCCATACCAAGCGTTTTTAAGTCTAATTTAGAAGAATTCTTTTCTAATAGACGCATCACTACACGTTCACCATGAGCCGTCGGTAGCGTTGACACGCGAATATCAAGCGCCTTACTCCCAACTCTCAGCGAGATTCTCCCATCTTGAGGCATACGTTTCTCGGCGATATCTAACACGGCCATGATTTTTATTCTTGATACCAGGGCTGCATGCAGACCACGTTTGAGATCCACAATATCTCGAAGGTTTCCATCGACCCGAAAACGTACGA
>CAIYWO010000409.1 GCA_903929925.1 uncultured beta proteobacterium
CGATTGGCAAGAAAGAATGTGATGTAGCCATATTGGTCCATTAGCGTGAAGCTTTATGATAGCCCTTATGACACACGAAATACCTCAATCTCCTGACGAACTTCCGGACAACGTTTACGACGGTCCCAGCAAATCGCAAGTTAAGCGCGACATGCTGGCGTTGCTCGAGCTGGGTAAAGAACTCGTCGACCTATCGCCGGAACGACTCAAACAGCTTCCCCTTTCAGAGCGCCTCTACGAAGCAATTCGGCTGGCGCAACGAACAACCAGTCGCGAGGGTTTGCGTCGACAAGTGCATTACGTTGGCAAACTCATGCGCGATGCGCAGGCCGATGAGATCCGCGCTCAGCTCGACACCTGGAAAAACGGGTCTCGCGAGCAAACACAAGCGATGCATCGCCTCGAAACGCTGCGCGATCGATTGTTAAAAGACGATGGGGCGCTGACGACTCTTCTCGAAAAATATCCTCAAGCCGACGTGCAACACTTACGCAGCCTGATCCGTGAAGGGCGCAAAGAAGTCACCGCAAATCAGGCATTGCGCCCAGGCCAGGAGCCACAGCGCAAACATTACCGCGCACTTTTTCAGGCGCTTAAGTCTCTACAAGACTCGGAAACACAAGACTCGGATACCGCAGAATGACAACGCCCACTCTACTCGACTGTATTGAGCACGAAACAGGACCACAACCCACCCACAGCGTAATCTGGCTGCATGGGCTCGGTGCGGATGGCCACGACTTTGCGCCAATCGTGCCAGAGCTGCGGTTACCGGCATCGCCGGCAGTACGCTTTGTTTTCCCGCACGCAACCATCCAGCCCGTCACGATCAACGGCGGCATGGCGATGCGCTCTTGGTATGACATCCTCACACCCAATTTAGTTAAGCGAGAGGACGAGGCTGGCATCCGCGTGTCTGAGCAAGCGATTCAAGCACTCATCGCGCGTGAAAACGGCCGCGGCGTGCCGACGTCACGCATCGTTCTGGCCGGATTCTCACAGGGTTGCGCCATGACCTTGCACACTGGCATTCGCCTCAAAGAAAAGCTCGCAGGTCTAATGGGCTTGTCAGGTTACCTCCCCCTGATCGATATGGCTGCGCAAGAACGCCACTCAGCTAACGCCACGACGCCTATTTTTTTAGCGCACGGCACACACGATCCCGTTGTGACGCTCGAACGCGCTGAAGCATCACGCGCCAAGCTGGTCGAACTGGGGTATTCAGTGCAATGGCACACCTATCCGATGCCACACTCTGTTTGCGCACAAGAGATCGACGATATTTCCAGTTTTTTGCAAAGCGTCTTGCTTTAAATCATTAAAAGGTTTTTCTGATGACCGCAGCCTCAACGCCTGTTCGCACGCGCTTCGCGCCCTCACCTACAGGTTTTCTGCATTTGGGCGGCGCACGCACCGCACTATTTTCCTGGGCGTTTGCGCGCCACTATGGCGGCACGTTTATTTTGCGCATCGAGGACACTGATCTCGAGCGCTCAACACCCGAGGCCGTGCAGGCAATTCTGGATGGCATGACGTGGCTTGGCCTCACGCCCGATGAAGGTCCATTCTTTCAAATGCAGCATATGGACCGCTATCGTGAAGTTGTAGCGCAAATGTTGGCAGCGGGAACCGCCTATCACTGCTACAGCTCACCAGAGGAAGTCGAAGCCATGCGCGAGCGTGCACGTGCAGCAGGACAAAAGCCACGTTACGACGGCACCTGGCGCCCCGAGCCCGGCAAAAAACTCCCAGCGATTCCAGCTGACCGCAAGCCTGTTGTGCGTTTTAAGAGCCCGCAGGATGGCGCAACAGCGTGGGTGGATATGGTCAAGGGTCCAATTAGCTTCGACAACACCGAACTCGACGACCTGGTGATTGCGCGTCCAGACGGCACACCCACCTATAACTTCTGTGTGGTCGTCGATGACTGGGATATGCGTATCACCCATGTGCTGCGCGGGGATGACCACGTCAACAACACGCCACGCCAGATTACAATTTTGCGAGCGCTAGGCGCCCCCATCCCTGAGTATGGCCACGTGCCAATGATTCTTGGACCCGATGGTGAAAAGCTATCCAAACGCCATGGCGCGGTGAGTGTCATGGAATATGACTGTGACGGTTATCTGCCGGAGGGAATGATTAATTACCTCGCGCGTTTGGGCTGGAGTCACGGCGATGACGAACTGTTTTCTCGCGCTCAACTCGTCGAATGGTTTGATCCTCAGCACCTGTCGAAGTCCGCGGCACAATGGGATCCCAAAAAACTAAATTGGGTCAACGCTCACTACATCAAACAATACGACGATGAGAAGCTTGCAACGCTCGTGACACCACGCGTGACAGCGCGCGGCGGAGACACGCAGCGCACTGATTTGGTAGCCGTGGTCAAGCTACTAAAGGATAGAGCTGAGACACTCGAGCAACTGGCAGATGCCGCCATGTTGTTTTGTGGAGCGTTCACACCAGCAAATGATGAATTACGTGCACAGCATCTAACAGCATCTGCACAACAAGTTCTCAGCGACTTCGCTAAACAAGCTGAATCAATTGCCTGGAACCGGGTAGAGATCGGCGCACTGATTAAATCTCTGCTTTCGGCCCATGGATTGAAAATGCCCCAGCTCGCAATTCC
>CAIYWO010000410.1 GCA_903929925.1 uncultured beta proteobacterium
GCGCTGACGTCGGAGCCAGCGCCTTGCTCGGTCATGAACATCGCACCTTGGTGCAAAGCGTCAAAGTCCTGCGTGGTGACCATGGGGAGTACTTGGTCGACAAGCTTTGGATCACCGAATTTTCTCAGGGTCCGTGCGAGAGAGTCGGTCATGCTCACTGGACAACACAAGCCGAATTCCGCCTGAACGAATAAATACGTCAGGGCATATTTCGCTGCAGGCGGCATGACCGTTGGCCATCCCAGAACGCCACCACGATGCGACAACGCAGCGAGCCCAAACTCGCTGTAAGCGAAACGCTCTAGCTCGACGTAGGCCGGGTGCTTGTTGACTTGGGATACATCTATGCCTGAGCGGCTGCGAACGGACAGGGTTGGAGGGTGCTTATCTGCAACACCCGCTAACTCATCCAGCAAAGAGCCAGCCAGTGCGCCCAGTCGTGTCAGATGCGGCAGCAAATGATTGTGTAAGTCTTGCGGAAGGTAACAAGCGAGCAGGTCCTTGCCCGCGTCCGCTTCAAAAAGGTTGATGCCGCGCGAGTCTGGAACGGGATGGGACATGCTGTCTCCGAAAGGAACTTTAAGCGTGAAGTCGCGCGAGAGTCTCTTGGGCGATCGCGAGGCTTGAGGTGAGTCCGGGCGACTCAATGCCGAATAGGTTCACCAGTCCAGGTACGCCATGTGTTGCCGGCCCAACGATCATGAAGTCGGCGGCAGGTTCGTGTGGTCCGGAAACTTTTGGTCGTATACCCGTGTAGCCAGGCGCTAGGCTCGCGTCGGGCATTCCAGGCCAGTACGTACGCACCGCTTCATAAAAGCCATTGCAGCGACTTGCGTCGATGTCATAGTCGACCCTGTCGATCCATTCGGTGTCTGGTCCAAATTTGGCTTGGCCGCCCAGGTCAAGGGTAAGGTGTACTCCGAGCCCTGCATGGTGTGGCGTTGGATAAATCAATCTGGTGAAGGGCGCACGTCCTTGTAACGTGAAATAACTGCCCTTGCACAGATACTCGGTTGGAATAGACGCTTCAGGTATGCCCTGAATCTTGCGCGCGAGTGTCGGTGCATGCAGACCTGAGGCATTGATCAGGACATTGCAACTTAACTGCATGGCATCGGCGCCACCGAACTGTAAGTTAAATCCACCCTCGCTACGGACCTCTCCTGAAAGCAAAGGCGTATGAAAAACGCACTGTGCACCGGCGTTTTCTGCGTCACCCTGGTAGGCCAGCATCAAGCCGTGGCTGTCGATGATGCCTGTAGAGGGTGAGAATAGCGCCGCCGTGCAAAACAAGGCGGGCTCAAGCGCTTGTGCCTGACTTGCGCTGAGCAATTCCATATCGTCCACACCATTGACGCGCGCCTTACTCAAAATATCATCGAGTTTGGGGATTTCTTCTTCGCTGGTCGCCACAATCAGTTTGCCGATGCGCTGATGAGCAACGCCCTTTTCGGCGCAGTAGGCATAGAGCATATGCCTGCCCTGCACACAGAGCTTTGCTTTCAAACTGCCGGCGGGGTAATAGATTCCGGCGTGGATGACTTCAGAGTTTCGGGCACTGGTGCCTGTGCCGATTCCTTCCGCTGCTTCGATGACCATGACTTCGCGTCCAGACTGAGCAAGAGCGCGTGCAATCGCGAGTCCTACAACGCCAGCACCAACAACGATGCAATCAATATCCGTACTCATATTCTTTAGCGCTATTTCGTGTCAGTGGGTGATGGAGTGAGGTCGTAGCCACCCGAGTGATAGACCAAGGGCAGGCTGTCGTTGCGTCCGCAGTGTTCGACCTGGCCTACAAAAATAATGTGATCGCCTTCTTCGTAGCGACTACGGTTCACGCATTCAAACCAGGCAGCACACTGTGCGTCCAGGCGGGGCGACCCGTTCGGTGCTGTCGTTAGCGCAAGCCCCTCAAAGCGTTGTGCTGCCGTCCCTTTTGAAAACCGTTGCGCAAACATCATTTGATCGGAGGCCAACACATGGATGACATACCGATCGCATTGTTGAATTGTTGCGAGCGAAGAGGAATTGCGTGACAAACTCCACACCACGAGTGGTGGGTCGAGTGAGACGGAATTGAATGAGCTCACGGTCAGACCAACGGGCGGTTGCCCTGGTAGCGATGCCGTGATCACTGTTACGCCCGTGGGGAAGCGGCCTAGCGCTGATTTGAAAAAATTGGAGTCGAAATCCGGTGGTGTGGCGTGCATATCAGGGTGAGATCCGTCCGAGAGTCCAGCCGTTATTCCCCGACGGCACATAAGTTAGGCGATCATGCAGGCGAGAAGGCCGACCTTGCCAGAATTCAAAGTATTCAGGTTTAAGGCGATAGCCGCCCCAGTGTGTTGGACGTGGCGGTGCCTCACCGTACTTTGCAGTCATTGCTTGCTGGCGCGCTTCCAGTTCCGCGATTGTGGTCGGCTGGCTTTGCGCAGAAGTCCAGGCGCCAATACGCGAGCCAACTGGTCGGCTGTGAAAGTATTCGTCCGATTCTTGTGCCGATACCTTTTCTACCAAGCCCTCGATCCGAACGGTACGCTCATGCTGCTGCCAAAAAAACAGCAGAGACGCCCATGGCTGTGCGAGCAAGTCTTGACCCTTGCGGGATTCATAGTTGGTATAAAAAACAAAGCCGTTGTCGTCGTAGCCCTTGAGCAGGACGATACGTGCAGAGGGCCGTCCCTTAGCATCCGCTGTTGCCAGTGTCATCGCCGTTGGTTCAGGAACCTTGTCTTCGAGCGCATGGTTAAACCACAGCCCAAATTGCTCGTAAGGTGAGTTCTTGGCGTCTTTTTCCAGCAGGGTGTGCTTATCGTAACTCTGGCGAATATCTGCAATCGACATGATGGTGCTCCTTAGCCGCTGAGTTCGCCGCGCTCCTCGCGCAACGGCACCCCAGCCTTATCTGTAGTGTACCGTGCGGTGGAGGACTCACCTCTCTGAAACCACTCGTTTTTAGGGGTTCAGATGCTCAAGAGCCAGGTTGCAATGCACGAAGGGATTTCACTAAATCCATCAGCCTTTCGTCGTGTATGCCGGCAGAATGCAGGGCGTCAGCTGTTTGCGTGACGTATTCGAGGCACGTCCCGTAGGTACCCTGAGCGCGCAAGATGATTTCAATCAAGGCGTCCTGAGGGGGTTCGCTCACGTAGGCTGGCCCCGCCTGATTGATGACAAAAGCCAAACCTTGCACGGGGCCGTCTGGGGTCATGCAGTCGAGCCAGGTTGGGTGATAAGCGCCGGTCCCCATTTCTCTCTTCCAGACGGAGGAGAAGGTTGACCGTACGCGGTCTGCGGCCACCCGGAACACCATTCCTTGGCAGGCGCCACTTTGTTCCAGTCCAAAGACTAATCCGGGCACTTCGGGTGTGCCGCGGTTGATACGCGACCAGAGGCA
>CAIYWO010000411.1 GCA_903929925.1 uncultured beta proteobacterium
ACTTTACTCATCCCTGCAATTCAATCAATCTATCTGCAATTGCACACGAACTAGACAACATGTCGCTCAACCATCCTCATTTGCGCTGGCACGACGGTAATGCCGTGACCTTGCTCGAAAACGGGCAGGAGCTTTTCCCGGCGCTGTGCGAGGCGTTTGATGCGGCGCATACCAGCATCCATCTAGAGACGTATATTTTTCGGCTCGATGCTGCGGGATTAAAGGTGCTCGATCATTTAAAGCGAGCAGCCGAGCGCGGGGTGAAAGTGCGCGTGGTTCTTGATGGGTACGGCAGCGCGCACGACGATCGCACAATCCAAGTACTCTTGCGTGCCGCTGGCGCACAGTGCAGAATTTACCGACCCGAGCCAAAATATTTAAGCTATCAGTCCTTTGATTTTTTGCGTCTGCGCCGCATGCATCGCAAGACTACTCTTGTGGATAGCCATCTCGCCTTCATCGGTGGCATCAATATCGAGGACGATTACTCTGGCTTGTCCGAAGAGGACCTACTCGCAAGTCGAGAGTCGCTAGAGCCACGCTTTGACTATGCTGTGCAACTAACGGGTCCGCTGGCAATCGAACTGATGCGCGCCCAAGATTTGCTCTGGCTGCAAATTGGCTGGCCCTTGTCTAACGAAGCGTTACACGACGACGCGTCAATCAAAGCTCCGGTCACACTTAAGCAGTGGAAGCATCGACATGTGCGTCGTCTGCGACTGAGGCTACTACGTTTTAAACACGCAGCGTACGCGCGCAACCGCCTACCTCATGCACACGCTGGCACGATGCGTGCAGCGCTAGTACTACGCGACAATCTTCGTTACCGCCGAACAATTGAGGCAGCCTATTTTGCGCATATCGCGACAGCACAGCATGAGATTGTCATCGCCAATGCCTATTTCTTACCGGGGTTGAAACTACGTCATGCCTTGATCGACGCGGCAGCGCGCGGCGTGCGTGTGCGCTTGCTGTTGCAAGGCAAGATCGAATACCGCATGCAGTACCACGCGACGCGCTGGATTTATCAGCAGTTTTTAAAAAGCGGTATTGAGATCTATGAATACTTACCAAGCTACTTGCACGCCAAGGTGGCTGTGATTGATGGCGTGTCGGTGGTGGGCTCGTCTAATCTGGATCCATTTAGTTTGTTACTCGCGCGCGAAACAAACATTGTGATCGATGATGCCGGGTTTACTGCCACCTTGACGCAGTCACTTGAGCGAGCCTTCACGCAAGGCAGCCAGATTGTTGAACCCTCGCTCTATCACGAGCGCTCTCTGTTCGCGCGTGCGCTCGATGCCTGTGCGTATATGTTGCTGCGTGTTGGCGTGGCGCTGTCCGGTAAAGGTGCGCAGTATTAGTCGCTATGGCAACTCTAGCTCTGCAAGAATCGGCGCATGGTCCGATAGTTGCGACCAGGGCCGCCCCCGCAACACCTTAGCGCTGCGCACAGCAAAGCCGCGCTGATAAATACGATCGAGCCTGAGCCAGGGAAACGCTGACGGAAAGGTGCGTGGTGGTGGCAGCGGGCTTTGTGCACCCTGCGTTGAAAGCTGATTCATCCGCAAATTTTGACGACGAAAAATACCTGCACGGATTTCTTCTGCGGAATCACCACGCCACACACCGCGCAACTGATGCATGGACTCTTTAAACCGCGGCAAGACACCTTGCGTACGCGGGGCATGAGCGAACACTTCGTACACACCAAGCTGCTCAACAAAGAGTGGCGCGAGTCTATCTTTCCAGTCATTGAAGTCGCCGGCAATCAGCATCGGGGCACCTTCGGGCACCATGCGCTTGATGCGCTCGGCCATCACTTCAATCTGCCGAGTTCGCCCCCCCGCAAACAAACCCAGATGCACGACGAAGCAATGGACTTCACGCCCACCTACATCAATCACACCGTGCAGCAGTCCACGTTGCTCAAGCTTATGGTCAGAGATGTCCTGATTCTCAAAATTCAGAATCGGGTGACGTGACAACAAGGCATTGCCGTGGTCGGTTGTGCTACGGATGGCGTTGCAACCATAAGCAAAGTCCATGTGCAGGGCTGCGGCGAGGGACTCATGCTGCGCAGTCAGCCTGGCGTTTTTATCGTTACGTCCCTGAACTTCTTGCAAGAACAACAAGTCAGGTCGCAAGCCATGCAGGCCGAGACGCAGCGCACTCATCGAATCGCGTCCGGCGAGCGAACGTCCTTTGTGAATGTTATAGCTGACGACACGAACGAGTGACATGGTGGTCAGGGCG
>CAIYWO010000412.1 GCA_903929925.1 uncultured beta proteobacterium
CAGGCATTGGGGCATCAATTGCCAGAAAGCTCGCTCAAGCTGGTGCGCATCTCGTGCTAGTTGCACGTTCAGAGTCAGAGTTGTCTCGCCTTGCGGGTGAACTTATCGAGATCTATGGTACGAAGTGCACCGTCATTCCTGTAGACTTATCTCTACCTGACTGCGCTGCGAAGGTGCAGCTTGAAATTGAATCTCAACATCTCCAGATCGATATTCTGATTAACAACGCTGGGTTTGGAACCTATGGACCTTTTGAGACGCTCGTGGCTGAAGATGAACGTCTCGAAATTGCAGTGAATATCAATGCCGTTGTAGCGCTCACGCATGCTTTTATTCCTGCCATGCTTGCTCGGAAATCTGGTGTTGTTCTAAACATCGCGTCGACAGCGGCCTTTCAACCGGCTCCCTACATGGCCGTATACGCTGCCAGCAAAGCCTTCGTTCTAAGTTTTAGTGAGGCGCTTTGGGCGGAATTCCATGGTCGCGGGGTGCATGTCGCAGCCCTGTGCCCAGGTCCAGTCGATACCGGTTTTATTGATAAGTTAGGTGATGCGTCTATCAGGCAGACATCAGTATTTTCAAAGACCGTGACACCCGAGTATGTTGCAGAGATGGCTCTAAAAGCCCTGCAGAGCTCAAGTCCGACGCACATTGTTGGTTTTAAGAATTGGCTTCTAGCGAATTCGATTAGGTTTGTACCCCGTCGGGTTGTGGCTAAAACCGGTGCAGGACTGCTGATGCCCACTGGCCTAAAGTCTTGAATTTGTTGAATTTCGGCCTCTGCTAGACAGAGCTATACCCATCGTTCGGAGGGTGGTTTTGCTCTTGTATTGAATCTAAGATTCGGGCGTATTCAATACTGGGGCAGTCATGTTTAGGGACGGGATCTGTACATTCATTCCAGATGAGCCATCTACCATCAATCTAAAAGGGTGGTATTGAAGATGCATAGTCTGCAGAACAAGACTGTCTTATTGACGGGGGCTTCTTCAAGGATCGGTGAGTCGATCGCCAGAAAACTTGCAGGTGCTGGCGCGCGTCTTGTGTTAGTTGCGCCCTCAGAGGCAGCGTTGACTCGTCTGGCGGGCGAACTTACTGAAACGTACGGCACGCAGTGCATTGCGATTGCTACAGATTTATCCAGACCTGATTTTCCTGTGACGCTACAAAACGAAATTGCGTCTCAAAACATCCAAGTCGATGTTCTTATTAATAACGCTAGTTTTGGATCGCACAGGCCCTTTACACCCCTTGCAGCTGAGACCGAGTTTCGCGAAATGGCGGTGAATATCTCCTCGGTTGTGGGGCTCACGCAGGCATTCATTCCTGACATGCTTGCGCGGAAGTCAGGGGCCGTTCTAAATATTGCGGCGATAGAGGCTATTCAACCGGGGCCCTATCGTGCTGTATTTGCGACGACTAAAGCGTTTGTGGTGAGTTTTACTGAGTCATTTTGGGCGGAATTTCAAAGTCGCGGGGTACATGTTGCAGCCCTGTGTCCTAGCCCAGTCAAGATTGGTGGCGTAACAGTGAGCCCCGAACGCGTTGCAGAGTTGGCGCTGAAAGCGCTGCAGGTTTCAAGCCCGACGCACATTGCAGGTTTCAAGCAATGGCTGTTAACGAAGTTAATTAGGTACGCACCTCGACGAGTTGTTGCTAAAGTCGGTCCAGAGCTGTTGCTGCCTTCCGTGCTCAAGTCTTGAAATTGATCGGTTTGGGTACTCATGGGATCTGATAGGCGCACTTATCATCACGGTGATTTACGCAAAGCGCTAATAGATATAAGTGTCGGGATTATAGAAAAAAAGGGTGTCCAAGCGCTCAATCTGAGGGCGGTTGCTTCACTCGCGGGTGTTTCCTCGGGGGCGCCTTACCATCATTTTGCTGATCGCACTCAACTGATTTCAGCAATTGCGAATGAGGGCTTCGAGATACTTGAAGCTTTAATGCTGAGTACCATCCAAACGTCTGGTAATGCGGCAGATGTAAAACTTGAGTTGCTTGGACAAGCCTATGTGCGCTTTGCAATAAGTCATAGCGGCCACTTTCGCGTCATGTTTCGAGCTCAGGATCATAGTCGAACTGATATTGCGCTCACTAATGCGGGGGATAGAGTTTTTCAGCTGCTTTGCGACGTTATCGA
>CAIYWO010000413.1 GCA_903929925.1 uncultured beta proteobacterium
ATCAATAGTAATTAAGTAATATATTGTCAACAATAGTATTTACACTAATGTTGACATAAATGGAGCAAATGTGAAAAAGCCAATCCGTATCGGCGTCTTGACGCCATCGTCAAACACCGCGCTCGAGCCTCTGACGAGTTCAATCGTTTCGGTCATGCCTGGCGTAACGGCGCATTTTGGACGGTTTCGTGTGACACAGATAGCTCTTTCAGATCAAGCACTTGGACAGTTCGATGATAGTAAAATCTTAAGTGCGGCGGAGATGCTCGCGGATGCGAATCCGGACGTGATTACCTGGAGCGGAACGTCGGCCGGTTGGATGGGCTTTGAGAAAGACGTTGTGCTGTGTGAAAGGATTACTGAGCGCACGGGGATTCGTGCCTCCACAGCGATTCTTTCATTAAATGACTTGTTAGCGCTTAAACGTGTAACGCGCCTGGGCTTGGTCACACCGTATACCAGTGACGTACAAGAAAAGATTATTGCGAATTACGCAAAGATTGGAATCGAGGTTGTCGCAGAGACCCATCGGCAAATTTCTGTGAACTTTGACTTTGCGTTGGTTGAGCCGGCAGAGATTGAGTCTGATTTATTGCAGGTAAGCCGGGCGCAGCCGCAGGCGATAGTCACCTACTGCACAAACTTACGGGCGGCACAGTTAGCCGATCGGTTTGAGGCGCAAACCCAAATTCCCTTGTTAGATACCGTAAGCACCACGATTTGGGGTGCTTTGCGAGCAGTGGGTGCAGATCCTTCCGGCATAAAAGGCTGGGGGCAATTGTTTGACTGGAAATAAAGCAGTGAACAAAATGAGAGAGGCGCGAGGCAATGATGCAATCTAAGGTGTCTGCTCGATTGCAGCGAGAAAACACGCAAGACGAGATCTACGAAAAGATTTACGGTGCGATTCTCGAGCACCGGTTGCATCCTGGAACCAAGCTCGTTGAAGAACGGCTCGCAGAGATATTCAAGGTGAGCCGCGCCCGGATTCGAGAAGTGCTTGCGCGACTCGCGCATGAGCAAGTCGTCGACATGTATCCACAGCGCGGCGCCTATGTTGCACGCCCGACAATTGAACAGGCTGTGCACGTCTTTGAGGCGCGCCGTCTCATTGAGCCTGAGTTAGTCCGACGCCTAATAGAGAATCTCACACCTGAACGCATAGAGCGGTTGCGGCAACATTGCTCACTTGAGCAAGACGCTCGGCGCCGTGAAGACAAGCGGATGATCGTCCGTCTGTCTGGCGAGTTTCATATGTTGATCTCTGAACTGGCAGGCAATCAGGCGTTAGCACGCACCATGCGAGAGCTCTCTTCTCTGACTTGCCTCATCATTATCCTGTACGACGCACCGACCGCCTCAAGTTGTCGCGCAGATGAGCACAGCTTAATTACAGATGCGATTGCCAAGCGTGACATCGAGGGCGCGCAAAAAATCATGCTCGAACATCTTGCGCATATTGAAGGTAGCTTAAACCTAGAGCCAGCTGATTCTGAAGTTGACCTCGCGACCATTTTTGCAGAGTGATCATGAACATCCTTTTGATTAATCCAAACACGAGCCAACATGTGACCGAACGCATGCGAGCCAACGCTCAGCAGGCTGTGGGTGAGGCGGCGACAATTCATGCCTTTACCGCGCAATCGGGCCCGGCGATTATTAGTAGCCGTTCAGAGAATGCGATTGCTCTGGCTGAAATGCTGCGCTTGGCTGCGTCCCATCAAGCGGGGCATGATGTGCTGATGTTGGGTGTCTCCATCGATACGGGCTTGCAAGCACTACGAGAGATGCTAGACATCCCTGTGGTGGGGATGGCGGAGGCCGCATTGCTCACGGCTAGTATGCTCGGCGGCAAAATCGGCTGCCTAACACTAGGGGCCGCGATGGTGCCAGTGTATGAAGAGCTGACTGCCAGCTACGGCTTGGCCTCGCGCGTATCCAAATGGCGTGCGATAGAGGTGCCCAGTGCCTTTAAGGTGACAGATGCCGACCCAGAGGTCGAGCGGGCGTTGATTCAGGCCTCAAAGCAACTCGTGCAGCAAGACGGCTCAGATGTCATCGTTCTTTGCGGTGCGGTACTTGCCGGCTACGCGCGACAAGTCGCGACAGCGGTTGGTGTGCCTGTGGTTGATCCGGCACAAGCGGCCGCACTACAAGCACTGACGCTTGCAAGAATGCGGCCGGCTAAGCAAAGTGGCGGAAGCTTTGCGCGTCCCAAAGGTCGACTGTTTTCTGGAATCGACCCGAACATTGCCTCGTTATATAAGTAGCAATCAGCTAAGCATAAAAGTGATTAGGAGCGCGTAATGGATCGCAGGGATTTGTATGGGTACCGAGACCAACGTCCTCAGGCACAGTGGCCGAGCGGTGCAAGTGTCGCGCTGAACTTTGTGGTCAATGTGGAAGAGGGCGCCGAGTTAAGCCTTGCGGACGGTGATGCGTCTAATGAGCCCATGCATGAGGTCACAAGCAAGGTCACCACCGAACCGGATTTGTGTCGCGAGTCTCATTTTGAGTTTGGCTTGCGGACAGGTTACTGGCGCGTCATGCGAGAGTTTGACGAGGCTGGTTTACCGTGCACGCTAAACGTGTGCGGACGCGTGGCAGAGCGTACCCCAGACATCTTGAAAGATGCCGTGGCGCGCGGCCATGACGTCTGCGCGCATGGCTGGCTATGGCAATCGCCCGCAGGAATGAATAGGGCGCAAGAGCGCGCCATGATGCTCAAAACCTTGGATGCGATTGAGCATGCAAGTGGGGTACGACCCACAGGCTGGCATTGCAAATCAACGCCAACCGTCAACACGCGTG
>CAIYWO010000414.1 GCA_903929925.1 uncultured beta proteobacterium
AGCGATTCTATGAATGCCAACCCAAAATTTCTAGCTGCTACCGCCGAAGTGGATGCGGCCGCAGTTGCACCCTTACCTAAATCGCGCAAGATCTACGAAACAGGGTCACGCCCCGATATTCGTGTGCCCTTCCGCGAGATCGAACAGGAAGACACCGCCACCTCCTTCGGTGGCGAAAAAAACCCTCCACTCACTGTGTATGACACGAGCGGCCCCTACACGGACCCAAGCGTAAAAATCGACATCCGTCGAGGACTGCCAGAACTGCGTCGTGCTTGGATAGACGAGCGCGGCGACACAGAATTGCTTGCGGGACCGAGCAGCGTGTACGGTCAAGAGCGTCTCACCGATCCCAAACTCACTGCGATGCGCTTTGATTTGCGCCGCCATCCACGACGCGCCAAGACTGGTGCCAACGTGTCGCAAATGCATTATGCGCGTCGGGGCATCATTACTCCCGAGATGGAATTTGTGGCGATTCGTGAAAATCTGCGCCGCGAGCAATACATTGAAAGTGTGCGTGCAACGGGTCCTGAGGGCGAAAAGATGGCTAAGCGTATGCTGCGCCAGCATCCTGGCGAGTCCTTTGGCGCATCGATTCCGCACTTGATTACACCCGAGTTCGTGCGCGATGAGATCGCACGCGGCCGCGCAATTATCCCTGCAAACATCAATCACCCTGAAGTCGAACCGATGGCAATCGGACGTAACTTTTTGGTCAAGATCAACGCAAACATCGGCAACTCCGCAGTGAGCTCTGGCATCGCTGAAGAAGTTGAAAAAATGACATGGTCGATTCGCTGGGGTGGCGACACCGTGATGGATCTGTCCACAGGTAAACATATTCACGAAACGCGCGAGTGGATTATCCGCAATTCGCCAGTGCCAATCGGTACCGTGCCTATTTATCAAGCGCTAGAAAAAGTAGACGGTAAAGCAGAAGACCTGACATGGGAAATTTTCCGCGATACGCTGATCGAGCAAGCCGAGCAGGGCGTGGACTATTTCACGATCCACGCAGGTGTACGCCTGCCCTTTATTCCTATGACTGCAGACCGTATGACAGGCATCGTGTCACGCGGCGGCTCAATCATGGCCAAGTGGTGTCTGGCGCACCATAAAGAAAGCTTCTTGTACGAGCGTTTCGAAGAAATTTGCGAAATCATGAAGGCCTATGACGTGAGCTTCTCGCTTGGCGATGGCTTGCGTCCGGGCTCAGGCTTTGATGCCAATGACGAAGCACAGTTTGCAGAACTCAAGACCTTAGGCGAACTCACCAAGGTGGCTTGGAAGCACGACGTGCAAGTCATGATCGAAGGACCAGGCCACGTGCCGATGCAGTTGATCAAAGAAAACATGGAGATGCAGCTTAAGCACTGCGACGAAGCACCCTTCTATACACTGGGACCGCTGACAACCGATATCGCGCCTGGCTACGATCACATCACCTCGGGCATCGGTGCTGCGCTGATTGGTTGGTACGGTACGGCCATGCTTTGTTATGTCACACCCAAGGAACATCTGGGTCTGCCAAACAAAAAGGACGTGAAGGACGGGATCATCACATACAAGATTGCTGCGCATGCGGCAGACTTGGCCAAGGGCCACCCAGGCGCAGCGATTCGTGACAACGCACTTTCCAAGGCGCGTTTTGAATTCCGCTGGGATGATCAGTTCAATTTAGGGCTCGATCCCGATACAGCAAAAGATTTTCATGACGAGACGCTTCCCAAGGACTCAATGAAAGTGGCGCACTTCTGTTCGATGTGCGGCCCACATTTCTGCAGCATGAAAATTACGCAAGACGTACGCGACTATGCGCAAAAGCAAGGCCTGGCTAACGATGCAGCACTCAAGGCGGGCATGCAAGAAAAAGCTGTTGAGTTCGTCAAGAAGGGTTCCGAGATTTACCATAAGACTTAACAACGTAACCCTGTCCCACTGATGTCAACGACCAG
>CAIYWO010000415.1 GCA_903929925.1 uncultured beta proteobacterium
ATGCTTGCGATCTGGGGTGAATACAGTTGGAAGGTACGCTCGACTGCTTCGCCTGAAGAAATTTTGCGAACAGTGAAAGCCGAGTTCAAGCCACGGTTGCGACGTGCAATCACGACGCCTTCGAAAGCCTGTGCACGCTTACGTGTACCTTCAACAACGTTTACGCTCACGATGACAGTGTCACCAGGTGCGAATTCTGGATGGGGTTTGCCGCCGGTTAGGCGAGCAATTTCTTCTTGCTCAAGAATAGCGATTAGGTTCATTTGAACTCCAAATCATCATGCTCTCGGTTGATCTTGTTTTGATCGATATTGTGTGTGACCTGACCCATTCAGGCACCGCGACCGGGCAGAGGATGCATTAACAAAGCCATTGATTCTACAACATATTTTAGATTTCTGCCCGTCCCTGCTGGCCAAGAGCGGGCAGAGCCGTTCCAAGCTAATCTATGGGTCAACTCATCATTTAGGCACAAATTACAACGCATGAGCTCCTCGGCCCTGTTGTTAGTGATCGCTGCGGCGATTGCCCACGCCTCCTGGAATCTACTGGCCAAGCGAGCGGCACATGTGGGGTCACCATTCGTCTTCGCGTATGGCCTGTGCTGCACAATCGTCTACGCGCCCTGGGTGATCTGGATCTTAATTTTCGAGCAAAACGAGTGGAGCTGGCTGATCGTTGGCTGCATTGTCCTTTCGGGCGCTCTACATTTGGCCTACAGCCTATGCCTGCAGCGCGGCTACCAACTCGCAGATCTGTCGGTTGTCTACCCGATCGCTCGAGGCACCGGGCCCTTCTTATCGACGATTGGCGCCCTACTTTTCATGCATGAGCCGGCGAGCCTTGGAGGTGTGGGGGGCATGCTGTGCGTGGTCCTCGGCGTAATGCTAATCGCGACGCAAGGAAAAATAAGCAGACTGCTGCAACCGGCGGCTATGGTTGGGGTGCGCTGGGGTTTCCTGGTGGGGCTGTTTATCGCAGCCTATACCCTCGTAGATGCCTACGGCGTGAAAACCTTGGCAATCGCACCGGTTTTATTTGACTGGGCGACCAGTGCGTCACGGACGCTGATCATGCTGCCGCACACCGCCCGGCATCCCAAGAAGGCTTGGGATGCCATGCAGGGGCACTGGCACCTCGCTTGGGCGATCGGAGTGCTGTCCCCACTGGGATATATCTTGGTTTTGTACGCTCTACGCGATGGTGCACCAGTCAGTTTGGTGGCACCCGCCAGAGAGATGTCTATGCTGCTCGTGACCTTGGCAGGCCTGTATCTACTGCGCGAGCCAGTTGGGTGGGGACGCCTACTTGGTTGCTGTAGCATTGCAGCCGGAGTCGTGCTACTGGCATCAAGTTGATTTGAAACCCTGCCGTTTAGAATCCTGCAATTTAGAATCCTGCAGCGCTTCCAACCCACATGAAACCTGGGATCATTGCGGCCCAAAAAGCGAGTAATAAAACATCAGCAACCTTGCTTTTAAAACTTGGCGAGTGGCTGTGTGCGGCGACAAAGGCTGGGGAGTAGTTGTGGCGAACTTCGCGAGTCATGGTGGGGCTCCTGAATGAAGTAATTGAGTACATATGCTGTACGCTTAAACAGCACTGTACACATAAACAGTACTGTTTGCAAATACAGTTTTACGGTTTGCAGAGTTTTTGCAACAAGCTATGCTATTTTTCTACTGAGACATCTCATTTCCTAACAATTAAACTAATAAAATCTTAGATTCAGCATGAGCACATTTACTTCGAGTCACGCCCTCTTCCAAGTTTTTTCCGATCACGGTATGGATCGCGTTTTTCTAGTGCCCGGGGAAAGCTACCTAGGCTTGCTGGACGCAGTTGTTGATTTCCCACAGATCGATGTTGTGACCTGCCGTCACGAGGGTGGCGCAGGCTACATGGCCGTGGCAGACGGGCGCCTCACGCGCAAGCCAGGAGTGGCTCTCGTGAGTCGTGGCCCAGGCGCCTCTAATGCCACCATCGCTGTGCACACAGCACAGCAAGATGCCGTACCGATGATTCTGATTGTTGGGCAAATTGCTGCGCGTGACTTGCGTCGAGAAGCCTTTCAAGAGATTGATTATCAGAAAATGTTTGGCTCAATCGCGAAGTGGGTGTTTGAGTGTCAAACGCCCGAGCAACTTGGTGAGGCTGCTTTCAAGGCGATCAGGATGGCCACGTCTGGTGTGCCAGGCCCAGTGGTTCTCGTAATCCCAGAAGATATTCAACAACAGCCCGTTGAGAAACCCGCCTTGCGCAATCATGCGCAGGTATTCGGGCTACCTGATGCCGCCACAATGGCAGACATCACAACGCGTCTGACCCAGGCCAAACGCCCTCTCGCAATTGTGGGTGGCTCGTTTGACTGTCCGGGTGGGCGTGAGGCCTTAAGCGCCTTCATCCACCAGTGGCAACTCCCCACCATGGTGTCGTTCAGACGGCACGACATCTTCGCCAACGACGATCCGCTGTTTGTCGGGGACTTAGGGCTCTCTAATCCTGCAGCCCAGATGGCCACCTTGCAACAAAGCGACTTCATTTTGGCTCTGGGCACACGTCTGGGCGACATCACCACACAAAACTTCACCTTCCCCCGCTACGCCCAAGCACCTCAAACACTGCTGCACTGCTACCCCGACTCACGCATCATCAACTGGGATACTGTTGCCGACTTCCCTCTGGTCTGCGATCCGGTGGGCTTTGTCTCGGAGTTAAGCAAGGCCAAGGCACCCAAACCAGATGCGGCTCGCCTAGAATGGTTGTCGGCATTACGCCAACACGCGCAAACATGGGCAGCCTGGCCTAATCGTATACCCAAACAAGGCGTCAACTTCACCGACGTGGTCCATTCAGTGATGGATCACGCTTCGCTCGACACAACAATTTGTCTGGATGCAGGCACCTTTGCGGCACCGGTATACCGTCATTTCACCTTCAAAACGGGGCAACGCTTGATGGCGCCCTTAGCCGGGGCAATGGGCTATGGCACACCAGCGGCGCTGGCCTGCGCACTGCGCGAACCGACACGCACCACGATTTGTATGGTGGGTGACGGCGGGTTCTTAATGACCGGTAACGAGATGATTCTTGCCGTTGAACGCAAACTACCGATCATCTTTATCGTGTCGAATAATGCGAGCTACGGATCGATCCGCCTGCATCAAGAGCGAGGCTATCCGGGTCGCGTCAGTGGCACCTCTTTGTTCAATCCTGACTTTCATGACCTCGCCAAGAGCTTTGGCATGCCGTCCGTCCGGATCACGCGCAAAGACGAGATCGATGGCGCGATTCAAGCTGCGTTAGGGCAACGCAGCCCTATCCTGATCGAAGTCAACACGAGCCTAGACGCAATTCTGCCTTAGGTATCAGCCCGTGTTATTGCTGCAGGGCCGAACGACTTAAGACATCGTCCAACGTCGCCCCCTGCAGCATCGCAGAACTCAAGGCCTGCACGCGTGGCAATATCGCACCGGCATAAAACACGGCCGTTGCAAACTTATCGCGTGCAAACCCTTCGTCCACAGCCTTTTCCTTTGCATCAACGCACACGAGCGCAGCACGCGCCAGGTGCCACCCGCCAAGAACGTAGCCAGCCAACATCAGGTAAGGAACACTTCCTGCATACACTGCGCGAATGTTTTCTTTTGCCTGATCCAGGATGTAGTGCACAGCTCGCTCATAGGCGTCTACCGCAACGGTCAACTCTGCAGCAATGAGCTTGAGCCCTGCACGCTCGCTCTGTGCTGCCCCCTGGGCGGTACGACTCACTTGCTCTATCGTGTTGCGGATCTCGACCACTAACGAAAACGCTAGCGCGCCGCCATCACGCAAGGTCTTTCGTCCAACTAAATCATTAGACTGAATGGCAGTGGTTCCTTCGTAAATCGTCAGAATGCGTGCGTCACGATAAAACTGAGCAGCCCCAGTCTCTTCAATAAAGCCCATGCCACCGTGTACTTGTATACCCAGTGAGCTCACCTCCAGCGAACACTCTGTCGAGAAACCTTTCACAACCGGCACCAGATAGTCATAGAGTGCCATATTGCTTTCCCGTACGTGCGCATCGGGGTGCTCCACGCTTAAATCATCCGCAACCGCAGCCGCACATGCGATCGCGCGTGCGGCCTGCGTCAATGCGCGCATCGTAGAGAGCATTCTCTGTACATCTGGGTGCTGCACGATCGCAACAGGGCCGGCAGAGCCCTCTATCGCGCGACCCTGCACACGGTCACGCGCATAGGCAAGCGCCTTCTGTGTTGCCGCTTCACTCACACCAATACCTTGAACGCCGACCGCAAAACGCGCAGCGTTCATCATGATGAACATGTACTCAAGACCGCGATTTTCTTGCCCGACGAGCGTGGCCACGGCCCCAGCACCCACTTCTCCTTTTTGATCGCCGAACAACAACACAGCGGTCGGGCTACTATGAATACCGAGCTTGTGCTCAATGGAGGCACACCAAACGTCATTACGTTTACCAAGCGATCCGTCTGCATTGACAAGATATTTCGGCACGACAAACAACGACAAACCTTTAACTCCAGGTGGTGCATCCGCCGTGCGCGCAAGCACCAGGTGAATAATGTTTTCGGCCAGATCATGCTCGCCATACGTGATGTAGATTTTTTGACCAAACAAACGATAGGTGCCGTCGGCCTGAGGCTGCGCACGCGTCGTCACCATTGACAGATCTGAGCCTGCTTGCGGCTCAGTTAGATTCATCGTACCTGTCCACTTTCCCGCAACGAGCGGTTCGACATAGATTCGTTTTTGCTCCTCGGTTCCCGTGAGCAACAATGCCTCAATCACACCGTCAGTCAACATGGGACACAGCGAAAACGCGACGTTGGCCGCGTAGAGATTTTCAGTCGTTGCTGTTGCAAGCGCTTTAGGTAGGCCCTGTCCGCCCCACTGTTGCGGGTGCCGCAACCCTTGCCAACCGCCTTGCGCAAAGTGCACGAAAGCCTGTTTAAAGGCATCGGGCATCGTGACAACACCATTCTGACAAACCGGCGGGTGGCAATCGCCAATCCAATTCGTTGGTGCAACGACCTCTTCGGTGAATTTTGCGTTTTCTTCCAACACAGCATCAATCAAATCGAACTGCACCTCCGCAAAAGCGGGCAAAGTTAATAATTGCGGCAAGCCGGACAGGTGTTTAAACACAAATTGAAAATCTTCAACCGGCGCACGAAATGTCATATTTGATCAACTGTAAGGTAAAAAAAAATCCCGTCTGGATAGACGGGATTTTAATGCTACTGCGTCAGAAAGTGTCCCATTAAAGGGTAGTCACTAATTCTGGGACTGCTTGGAACAAATCAGCAACTAAGCCGTAGTCTGCCACACCAAAAATCGGTGCTTCAGCATCTTTGTTGACTGCAACAATGACTTTGGAGTCTTTCATGCCGGCCAAGTGCTGAATCGCACCAGAAATACCGATCGCAACATAGAGCTGTGGGGCCACGATCTTACCGGTTTGACCGACCTGCCAGTCGTTTGGAGCATAGCCCGCATCGACCGCAGCACGCGACGCGCCAAGCGCGGCGCCAAGTTTGTCCGCAAGCGGATCCAGAATCTTGAAGTTCTCAGCGCTGCCCATGCCACGACCACCTGACACGACAACTTTTGCTCCAGCCAATTCAGGACGATCGCTTTTGGCGACTTCACGGCTCACAAAGGTTGATAGACCAGCACCCGCCGCTGCAGAAACGGCTTCAACTGCTCCGCTACCAGACTCGGCCACTGCGTCAAAACCAGTTGTACGCACGGTGATGACTTTCGTTGCGTCTGTCGACTGCACCGTTGCCACTGCGTTACCGGCGTAAATTGCGCGCTGGAAGGTATCAGCTGAATCCACCGCTTGAATTTCAGAGATTTGCGCCACATCGAGGCGTGCCGCAACGCGTGGTGCAACGTTTTTTCCCGAAGCCGTCGCAGCAAACAGAATGTGGCTGTAGCCCGACGCCAACGCAAGCACCTGCTCGGCAACGTTCTCAGCTAAACCATCCGCCAATGCGGGCGACTCAGCGAGCAAGACCTTCGAAACGCCAGCAAGCTTGGCAGCGTGGTCCGCTACCGCACGGGCATTGGCACCCGCAACCAATACGTGGATGTCTCCACCGATTTCGGCAGCAGCCGCCACAACGTTATGTGTAGCGCCTTTGAGTTGAACATTATCGTGTTCAGCGATGACAAGTATCGACATAATCAAACCACCTTGGCTTCATTCTTGAGTTTATCAACCAGTGCCGCAACATCAGGCACTTTGACACCAGCCGAGCGACCCGCTGGCTCACATACCTTGAGAGTCTTGAGGCGAGGCGCTACATCAACGCCAAGTTCTTCAGGCGTAACCGTATCGAGCTGCTTCTTCTTGGCTTTCATGATGTTTGGCAACGTGACGTAGCGCGGCTCATTCAAACGCAAATCTGTTGTGACAATCGCTGGCAATTTCAGATCAATGGTTTCGAGGCCACCATCGACTTCACGCGTGACACGCGCGATGCCGTCGAGCAATTCGATCTTGCTGGCAAACGTGGCCTGTGACCATCCCAATAACGCGGCCAACATCTGTCCGGTCTGGTTCGCATCATCGTCAATCGCCTGCTTGCCCAAAATCATCAGCTGAGGCTGTTCTTTTTCAGCCAATACTTTCAGTAGTTTCGCCACGGCAAGCGGCTGAAGTTCAGCGTCCGTCTGCACCAGAATGCCACGATCGGCACCAATGGCCATTGCTGTGCGCAACGTCTCTTGACACTGCGCCACACCGCATGACACCGCGACGACTTCCGTTGCAGAGCCCTTTTCTTTTAATCGTGTCGCTTCTTCGACCGCGATTTCATCGAAAGGATTCATCGACATTTTGACGTTTGCAATATCGACACCCGACTGGTCCGACTTGACGCGTACTTTGACGTTGTAGTCCACGACGCGTTTTACAGGCACAAGCACCTTCATCCAGCGATCTCCAGAGATAAAAACAGCTCGGTAAACTCCGATTCCTCTGGGATTTTACCGGATATGCGGAATCTACTCCGATAGCCCTAATGCGGCTGGGCTGGACAGGTATCATAAGCACATCACGACATAAGGGATATTTATGCTGCCGATGTATCGCCTCGCCTTTCTCGCCGGATGTGCAGTGCTTCTGGGTGCCTGTACCAGCCCTACCCGTCCGCCTGCGGACACACCTAGCAACACCAACAATACCCCGAGCGCCAACCCGACTAAGCCCGCCGAAACAGGCTCCATTGCCGGTCAGGCCACACCTGCTGGGGGCCATACCCTGGCCTCGCGACGGGCTGCGATCCAAAGCTTTGGCGTTGAGCTTGCCGCGACCCGCAAGCTATCAGAGCCGGCGGTCCTCGCACTGCTAGCAGATGCGCGTTATAGCGAAACAGTTATCCGAATTGTCACCCCACCTGCGGTCGGGCAGCCCCGCGCGCCTCGCAGCTGGAAACAATACCGCGGGCGCTTTGTCGAGCCCATCCGTATCAACCAAGGTCGCGCTTTCATGGAGCAATACAGCACCGAGCTTAATCGGGCCGCTGAACGCTACGGTGTGCCCGCGAATATTATTGCCGCCATCATTGGCGTTGAGACGCTGTATGGCCGCAGCCAAGGTAACTTCCGTGCACTCGACGCATTGACATCGCTGGCCTTCGACTATCCCGACCCCAAACGGCCAGACCGCGCAGAACTGTTTCGCAACCAGTTGGCTGATTTAATTGAGCTCGACCTAACCGGCCGACTAGATGCTCGGTCAATTAAGGCCTCTTATGCGGGTGCGATCGGCATCCCACAATTCATGCCCGGTAGCATCAAACGCTTTGCCGTGAGCGCAAGTGGTGCAGCGCAGATCAATCTATCGAGCAGTGTGCCCGATGCCATCATGTCGGTCGCAAACTTTCTAGTCGAGCATGGCTGGCAGCGTGGTCTACCTGTCTTTGCGCCGGTTACGCTTCCTGCTTCGGCAAGCAAATTGGTCGACGGTGGGCTCAAGCCCACACTGGATTGGCCACAGCTTCGCGCCGCGGGAGCTCGCCTGGCCCCCGGAGCAAAAGAAGGTGCCTGGATGCGTGCAGCGCTTGGCGTGATTGATCTGCCGGAAGAGTCAGCAGGAACGGTCGAACTGCGCACCGCTACACCAAACTTCTTCACCATCACGCAATACAACCGAAGCTACTTTTATGCAGCCTCGGTTGCTGATCTCGCGGCTGAACTCGCTAAACCCTAGTCCGTTTGGTCGCGCTTAGACCTGCTCGTCAAACAAGCCGGTCGACAGGTACCTATCGCCACGGTCGCAAACAATAAACGCGATCGTGGCGTTCTTAGCCTGATGCGCCACCCGCAGGGCAGCAACTAAAGCACCAGCGGCAGAGACGCCTGCACAAATGCCTTCCTCTGCAGCAAGCCTGCGCGCCATCGCTTCGGCATCTTTCTGCTCGATCAGCTCAAACTGATCCACCAAGCTCGGGTCGTAAATCGCGGGCAAATAGGCCTCTGGCCATTTCCGGATACCCGCAATTTGCGAGCCCTCTGCTGGCTGAGCGCCTACTATTTTTATATCCGGATTTTTTAATTTTAGATAGCGACCAACGCCCATGATCGTACCGGTCGTACCCATGGCACTGACAAAATGCGTGATCTGGCCATCCGTCTGATCCCAGAGCTCTGGGCCTGTCGTTTTAAAGTGCGCGAGCGGGTTATCCGGGTTAGAGAACTGATCCAACACCTTGCCCTGCCCTTCGGCTTGCATTTTGCTGGCAAGATCACGCGCATATTCCATGCCACCCTGGCTCGCAGGAGTCAAAATTAGCTTTGCCCCGTAAGCAGCCATCGAGGCACGCCGTTCAACCGACAGGTTGTCCGGCATGATCAGGATCATTTTGTAGCCACGCATCGCAGCGGTCATTGCCAAAGCAATGCCCGTGTTGCCGCTTGTGGCCTCGATAAGGGTATCGCCGGGCTTTATTTCGCCCCGTGCCTCCGCCCCAAGAATCATGGACAAGGCGGGACGATCTTTCACGGAGCCTGCGGGATTATTGCCCTCGAGTTTGCCCAAGACAATATTGCCGCGCTCGCTCGCAATGGCACCTGGCAGGCGCTGGAGTCGGACGAGCGGAGTCTGACCGACGGCATTTTCAACAGTAGGATAGGTTTTCATAGGATTAATCATACCGAAAATGCCTCGGTCGCAACCACGATTACTTAGGCTCCGGAGGGACTATCACTCCGGGTAACAGCACAGGCACAACACCATCGCGGCTAGATTGACGCGAAACACTCAGACCAGCGTCTTCTTGTCCCACACCTGCGGCTAAAGAAGCTTTACTAGCGGCACCCACCCGTAACCCCAAGCTCTGCAAAACCTTGATGCGCTGCGCGCCCAAGCCGCGCACACGATCAGATAAGTCAGAGAGCGACTCAAAGGCCCCTGCACGGGTTCGTTCTTGAATAATCATCTGAGCAGTCCGCGGACCAATCCCACGCAGGCGTTCCAACTCGGCGACAGAGGCTACATTGACATCCAGTGCGTGGGCTGCGAAGCCACTACTCAGTCCAGCGCCAAGACCTGCTGCCGCAACGGCTAGTCTGCCAGCACGATATCGAAAAGGTCTAGTAGAGCGTCGAGCGGGTACGAGCGAATTCCACTCACCAGACAGTGTTTGTGGAAGCGGCCGGGCGACGGGATCAACGAGAAAGGGATTCATAGCGCATCCTTGGGATAAACGATCAAACAAGACTCGATGCGAATCTTGTTTACGTTGCGCTATGTTGCGTGATCTGACTTTGCAATACGTGACGTGTGAACGGCGCAAGCCATCCGGAGTTCACCGCTGTGCGTGCAGTGCCTGAACGTACTCAGTGACTCCAGTCTGAACGTCGCGCATAGGCGCGGTGAAGCCTGCTTTACGCAAGGCCGTCACATCGGCCTGGGTGTAGCTTTGGTAGCGACCTTTCAGATCCTCAGGGAATTCGACGTAGCGCAGCATGCCCTGCTTGACTAGGTCTTCAAGGGAGAGCGCTGGCTTGCCTTGTATGCCACGCATTGCATTCACCACGGCGCTCGCCACATCATTGAAGGGCTGGGCGCGACCGGTGCCGCAGTTAAAAATACCAGAGACTTTGGAATGCTCGAGAAAGTGTAAATTGACGTCAACCACATCATCTACCGAGATAAAGTCACGCATCTGTCCGCCATCTGCGTAACCATCCCAACCGCCAAACAACCGCACATGTCCTTCAGCCTGGAATTGGTTCATGTTGTGAAAAGCAACAGAGGCCATACGCCCCTTATGTTGTTCCTGAGGGCCGTAGACATTGAAGTAGCGCAAACCCACCACTTGCGCAGTAAGTGAGCTCATCCGGACGCGCACCACCTGGTCGAATAAAAACTTCGAGTAACCGTAGACGTTCAAGGGACGCTCATTGGCGAGATCCTCAACGTAAATCGGTCCGGCACCATAGACGGCAGCCGACGATGCATAAATGAACGGAATCTTGTGCGACTGACAATACTCGAATAACTCAAGCGTTACCCGATAATTGTTGTCCATCATAAAGTGGCCATTGCGCTCAGTGGTATCCGAGCAAGCCCCTTGATGAAACACGGCACGCACGCCGGGCAGAAACCCTTCGAGCACGCCACGCCGAAAATCATCTTTGTGCATGTAGTCTGCGATTTGACCGCCGACCAGATTGACGAACTTGTCTCCGTCCGTCAAATCATCCACGGCAAGAATGTTGGTGTGTCCGCGACGGTTTAAACCGCGCACGATGTTACTGCCGACAAAACCGGCTGCGCCTGTTACAACAATCATGCGAGTTCTCCTGCCGTCACAATAGAGGTGCCTAACTTACCCACAACGATACCACCGGCCCGATTCGCCCAACGCATCGACTCAGCCCAAGGCACGCCCGCTGCGCGCATCACAGCCAAGGTTGCCAATACTGTGTCGCCCGCACCAGAGACGTCAAAAACCTCGTGCGCCTGTGCGTCGACATGGTCACTGCCTGATTCCGTAAACAAGGTCATCCCTTGCTCAGAACGCGTGACAAGCAGAGCTTCGAGCTCGAGCTCGGCGCGCAACGCTTGTGCACGTTCACTGAGCTCGGACTCCGTCTGCCACTGACCAACAGCCTGTTGCATTTCGCTGCGGTTGGGCGTCACAAGCGTGGCGCCGCGGTAGCGTCGGTAGTTACTACCCTTTGGATCCACCAAAATTGGCAGCTGTTTTTCACGCGCCATGGCGATCAGTTTCTCAACCTGAGCCAAAGCGCCTTTTGCGTAGTCCGAGAACACAACAACATCGTGTTGCGCCAATAACGGAGCAACACGCTCAGCTAAAGACTCCAACAACCCAGGTGTTGGCTTTTCTTCGAAGTCGATACGTAGTAACTGCTGCTGACGTCCCAGGACACGCATTTTGAGTGTCGTCGGATGGTGTGCATCAGCAACCAAATGCGCTTGAACACCAGCCTCACCTAACAAGGTGCTGACACGGGCTGCTGCCTCATCTTCTCCTACCAGGCCCACGAGTGTCACCTGCGCCCCTAAGGCGACAGCATTGCGCGCCACGTTCGCAGCGCCGCCCAGTCGGTCTTCGCGCTTGGCGACATGCACGACGGGCACCGGAGCTTCGGGTGAGATGCGCTCCACCTCACCAAACCAATAGCGGTCGAGCATGACGTCACCCACCACTAGAACGCGTGCTTTTTCAATTGCTGCTTTTGGAAATGGCTTCATTCAATTTCTTCCAATCGTCGGGGCTTGTAGGTTTCCCAAGCATTGCAACCCGGACACTGCCAGTAATAGCGTCGTGCCTGAAAACCACAACTACGACAAACATAGCGGTCTAGTCGTTGCGTGTGGCGATTGATCAGAGTACGCAACAAGGCCAAGTCCGTACCTGGCACAGCGACTTGCATTGGTTCTGCGCCTTTGCCCTCTTGCTCGGCTTGTGCAAGCTCAGCTTCTAAGAAACGATCCAAGCCCAGTAACGAGGGATGACTCTGGAGCGACTTGCGTGCGAAGGTCCAAGCGCTTGCAGCGCTTTGCTGTGCACGCATGGCGCGAAACACGACATTAAATAAATCGAGAGAAGGATATTGTTCGTAATGCGCAAGTAGCAACGCCAAACCAGCGGCCGACTCGCCCGAAGCCGTGTAGTGCGCAAGCAAGTCTTGTGCGATTAGACCGGCAAACTCAGGCGAGTGTTTTAGGATTGACTCTAAATGTTGCCGCTTGGCGACTCCGTCTTGCAAAGAGCCAGCGATCCCGGCGCGGATCATCGCCACACGCACTAAAGATGGAGATCCTGGCGGCACCTGTGCCGCCTCGGCAGCACGGACAGCCTGTGTCAAAGCATGTTGGGCTGCATGCACGTCCGCAGTCGGCTTAAGCGCGAGCGCAGCCTGAGCTTGTTCGCAGTAGTAGTGCACGAGCTGTGGCACCGGCTCATCGACCAATTTACGCAAACTGTCCACCGCTTCGATCGCCCGCCCCCAATCATGCTCCGACTCATAAATACGAATCAGCGCACGCAAGGCCGGCAAGGCAAAAGAGGTTTGTTTGAGGACCGCAAAAGCTTCTTCCGCGCGGTCGAGCATCCCTGCTTTCAGGTAGTCCTGCGCAAGCTCATGTTGCGCATGCTCGCGCTGCGTAATGGGCAAGTCCGAGCGAAACAATAAGCTTTGATGCACGCGGATCGCACGCTCCATTTCGCCGCGGCGCCGGAAGAGACTTCCCAAGGCGAAATGCAGCTCAGTGGTCTCGGAATCAAGCTTGGCAACTTCGACAAAAGCGTCGATCGCACGGTCTGGTTCTTCATTGAGCAGGAAATTAAGACCCTTGAAATAAGAGTCAGGCAGGTTGCGCGTTTCAGACAGCATTTGCTTGATATCAAAACGTGCAGCAAGCCAACCCAAGGCAAACAGCAACGGCACAAATATCAGCCACCAGGCTTCAAAATCCACGTGTCATTCCTAAAGCAATTAAACACACACTACGTCAACACGCTTCAAAGCGGTGACATCGGCATCAACAATTCTGGAGGTGTCGTTGCACCCGCATCAGGGTTAACAGCTGCCTGGATACGTTCAAGATCTTTACGTAAGCGCGCCAGTTCACGACGACGACGCAAGGAACCAGGCACTGTCAGCAACAAGCCAAAAACCGTACCCAAAATGAAGGTCGTCAACATCACCACGATCAGGGGTACGCCTTGTATGACCCAATCGTCATAAAAAGTCACACTCACATGATCTGTATTTTTAAGCGCAAATAGCAAAACGGCTAAAAACACAATCAAGCGCAAAGCCCAGACGATATAGCGCATAGCTGATGCTCCTTATATGCAAAAGAAGATTGTAAGCGCCCTGCCGCTCGTGTTCATAAAAAAACCGCCAATTAGGCGGTTTTTAGATTTACAGCTTCCGTGACGGGCTGCTCATCTGCTAAATCAACGCGTTCTCGCAATTCTTTACCTGCCTTGAAGTGTGGCACTTGTTTACCAGGAACCAGCACTTGTTCACCAGACTTAGGATTACGGCCCACACGCGGCGCACGCTCAGACAAGGAAAAGCTGCCAAAACCGCGGATCTCGATGCGTTGACCTTCGGCGAGCGCCTGAGTCATTGCATCAAGAACGGTCTTGACTGCGTAATCTGTGTCGCGAGCGGCCAGTTGAGAGTAACGGGCCGCAAGCGCTGCGATGAGCTCTGACTTAGTCACTGAAGTTATTCAGTGTCACGCGCCTGATCGAGCTTGGCCTTGAGCAGTGCGCCCAAATTGGTTGTGCCCGACGAAGCGCTTGCTTCAGTCATACGCTGCATTGTGTCAGCAGTTTCAGCGTTATCACGTGCCTTGATCGACAACTGAATCGAACGTGTCTTACGATCGACGTTGATGATCATGGCTTCGACGTTATCGCCAACCTTGATAACTGTTGTCGCATCTTCGACACGACCCGAAGCGATTTCGGATGCACGCAGGTAGCCCTCGACGTCCAGTGACAAGGTCACTGTCGCGCCTTTGGCATCCACCGACTTCACGGTACCTGGAACGACAGCACCTTTGTCGTACGTACCTACGAAGTTGTTGAAGGGGTCACCTTCAAGTTGCTTCACGCCAAGCGAAATACGCTCTTTGTCGGTATCGATTCCGAGCACAACTGCGTCGAGCTCATCACCCTTCTTGAAGTTGCGTACAGCCTCTTCGCCCGTTTCAGTCCAGGACAAGTCCGAGAGGTGAACCAAGCCATCGATGCCGCCTGCCAAACCAACAAACACGCCAAAGTCGGTGATCGACTTGATCGCGCCGCGAACCTTGTCGCCACGTTTGAAGTTTGCTGCGAATTCTTCCCATGGGTTCTGACGGCACTGCTTCATACCCAACGAGATACGGCGACGGTCTTCGTCGATCTCAAGAACCATTACTTCGACTTCTTCGCCGAGTGTCACAACCTTGCGTGGATCAACGTTCTTGTTAGTCCAATCCATTTCAGAGACGTGGACCAAGCCTTCAATGCCGGCTTCCACTTCGACGAATGAACCGTAGTCGGTAAGGTTCGTGACCTTACCGAACAGACGCGTACCCTGTGGGTAACGGCGTGCGAGACCCACCCATGGGTCTTCGCCAAGCTGCTTGACGCCCAGGGAAACGCGGCTCTTCTCTTGATCGAACTTGAGCACTTTTGCTTCGACTTCCTGGCCAACAGTCAGAACTTCCGAAGGGTGACGCACGCGACGCCATGCCATGTCGGTAATGTGCAGCAAGCCATCGATACCGCCGAGGTCAACGAACGCGCCGTAATCAGTGATGTTCTTAAC
>CAIYWO010000416.1 GCA_903929925.1 uncultured beta proteobacterium
ATATATAAATCAATATATTAGATTTATTTATCTAGTACATCTTGACGCATTAAAATAGTACATCATACCGTCGTAGGTGTCAGACACATGTCAATGTTTTTGAATCTCAAGTGGGCCTCGTCAGGGCAGAGGTAAAGTGCTTTGAGGCCTAGCTCAAGAGCGAAGCCGTGAGCGGAGTCGAGGCCAAAACCGAGATCGAGATCAGTCGTCTATTTTGAGCTTTGAGAAGGCCTGTTGCAAGCTTTGCGGACTCAAGCAAGGCTTTTAGCATCACACTATGCCTCAGCTCAAACATGCGTAAGACAAGCTTATGGGAAGGCCCTGACTGGTCTTGCCGGAGAAAACGCCTGCTTAGTCTCGCTGAAATAGAAAACGGGTCTTAGGTATTTACCTAAGACCCGTTTATATTGGTCGGGGCGGTGGGATTCGAACTCACGACCCTCTGCTCCCAAAGCAGATGCGCTACCAGGCTGCGCTACGCCCCGAAGACCGATACTATAACAGATTCTAGCGAATCAGCCGAATCGACCAGTGATGTAATCCTCCGTTTCTTTGCGCTGAGGCTTCACAAATATCTTGTCAGTCGCACCGAACTCCACCAACTCGCCGAGATACATAAAGGCCGTAAAGTCAGACACCCTCGCAGCCTGCTGCATATTGTGCGTCACAATCGCAACGGTATAGTCCGCCTTCAGTTCATGCAAGAGATCCTCAACTTTTGCTGTTGAAATCGGATCAAGAGCAGAAGTTGGCTCATCCAGCAAAATTACTGAAGGCTTCACCGCCACCGAGCGAGCGATACAAAGGCGCTGCTGCTGCCCACCCGATAGCGACAAGCCGCTTTGGTTGAGCTTATCTTTAACCTCACCCCACAAGGCCGCCTTCGTGAGCGCCCATTCCACACGCTCATCCATGTCGGCTTTATTCAAGCTTTGATACAGACGCACACCAAAAGCGATGTTGTCGTAGATCGACATAGGGAAAGGCGTCGGCTTTTGGAACACCATCCCGATGCGTGCGCGCAGCATATTCAAATCTTGCTTGGGATCGAGAATATTTTGGCCATAAAAATTAATCTGTCCCTCCGCCCTCTGCCCTGGATACAAACTGTACATACGATTGATCGCACGAAGCAGCGTCGACTTGCCGCAACCAGATGGACCAATGAAAGCCGTCACTTTTCTTTCAGCGATATCGAGATGAATATTCTTAAGCCCTTTGAACTTCCCATAATAGAAATTCAGGTCGCGCACTTCGATCGCATTCGTGAGCGGCTTGGAGTTAGCTTGATTGTTCATAGACAGATTCCAGAGGGTTCGGCGAGTTAGTGCCCAGATTTCTTCTCACGCAGCATGACGCGCGCGATGATATTGAGGAGCAGAACCGTTAAGGTGATCAGTAACGCCCCCGCCCATGCAAGGTTTACCCAGTTTTCGTAAGGACTCATTGCGAACTGGAAAATCACAACAGGCAGGTTAGCCAGTGGTGCGTTCATATTGGTCGAGAAGAACTGATTATTTAGTGCGGTAAAGAGCAGTGGCGCAGTCTCTCCGCTAATACGCGCGAGTGCCAGCAACAACCCCGTCAACACCCCTGCTCGCGCGGCGCGCAACGTAACATAGCTCGTCACTTTCCAACGGGGCGCTCCCAATGCATAGGCAGCTTCACGCAGGCTGCCCGGCACCAAGCGCAGCATATTTTCAGTCGTACGAATCACCACAGGAATTGCGATTAGACTTAAGGCAAAAGACCCCGCCCAACCAGAAAAATGCTTAACCTGCGCAACGAGAATCGCGTAGACAAACAAACCAAGAACGATTGACGGCGCCGACAGCATGATGTCCGTAACAAACCGCGTCACTGATGCCACAATGCTCCGGTCGCCGAACTCTGCTAAATACACCCCAGCAAAAATTCCGACGGGTGTCGCAATGAGAGCAGTCACACCGATCATCATCAGACTACCTACAATGGCATTTGCCAAACCTCCACCGTCCGAACCGGGAGCCGGAGTCGACTCGGTAAAGATTGCCCAGCTTAATCCAGCAAAGCCGTGTTTAAACAACACAAGCAGAATCCATAGCAAGGCGATTAAGCCAATTGCCATCGACAACATCGACAGACACAGCCCAAGGTAGTTTGAAACCTTGCGCCGGCGATATAAGTTGATATCTAGATTGTCAGCGCGAGACTCGTTCGGGTGATTTGATGTCGACATTTAAGTACGCGCTCCCTGTGCTTTTTCTGCTCGCAGAATCATGATTTTTGCGATAGATAAGACCACAAAGGTGATCACAAAAAGTAAAAAGCCCAACGCAAAGAGCGTGGAGAGATGAAAGTCATCCGCTTCACCGAACTCATTGGCAAGAGTCGACGCAATCGACGTTCCCGGTGCAAAAAGGGATTCGCTCAGACGCTGAGAGTTACCGATGACGAAGGTGACGGCCATGGTCTCGCCCAACGCACGACCCAACCCTAACATCACACCGCCAATGACACCTTTCTGGGTGTAGGGAAGCACGATATAGCGGACAACTTCCCAAGTGGTGCAGCCGAGTCCATAGGCGGACTCACGCAAAATCGGCGGAACAATTTCAAACACATCGCGCATCACCGCAGCGATGAACGGCAAGATCATGAAGGCAAGAATGATCCCCGCTGCAAGCAAGCCAATGCCGTTCATCGCGCCACCAAAAAGTGGGCCGATCAAGGGCATCTGACCGAGTGTGGACTGCAAGGCAGGTTGACCGTACTCAGCGAACAGTGGCGCGAAGATAAATAAGCCAAACATGCCATAAATGATGGAGGGTACCGCAGCGAGCAATTCGATCGCAGTACCGAGAGGTCTGCGCAACCAGAGGGGACAGGTTTCTGTCAGGAAAACAGCAATACCAAAAGCCAGTGGCACAGCTAACAACAACGCGATCACGGAGCTGACCAACGTGCCGTAGATGGCAATCATGGCCCCGAACTCTTCGTTGATGATGTCCCACTCCACGCGCCAGATAAAACCAACGCCGAACTTATGAAAAGCAGGCCATGCACTGACCAACAGGGATACGAGAATCCCTGCCAAGGCCAGCAAAACCAGCACCGAAAAGAGCAGCGTAATCTTATGAAACAAAAAATCTTGAATGCGCTGCTTTTTAACCACGGCAAGCATGTGTGGATCCATCATGCTTTTATCCGCAAGGATCTGGCTCATCAACAACTACTCCTTGGTACGTGGTATTTTCGGTTTGGCTTAAACGGAATAATTAATGCTTGATTTGCGACCAAACTTTTTCGGCAATCGCTTTGGTCAATGCATCTGGCAGGGGCACATAGTCGAGATCCAATGCCAATTGCTTACCGTCTTTGAACGCCCAGGTAAAGAACTTCAAGGTGTCTTTTGATGCATCTTTACTGACTGGCTCTTTGTACATCAAGACAAACGAAGCACCTGTGATTGGCCAGGCAGCATCGCCCTTTTGCTCGACCAACGAGATACCCATACCAGGAACGCTAAACCAATCTGCACCAGCCGCAGCTGCTGCAAAAGTGGCTTCGCTCGGATCTACGAACTTGCCGTTCTTGTTCTGCAATTGCAGGTGAGGGATCTTGTTGCGTTTGGCATAAGCAAACTCAACGTAACCGATCGACCCTTTCACGCGCGACACGTTTGCAGCGACACCTTCGTTGCCCTTACCACCAACCGAACTTCCAGCAGGCCACTTAACAGCAGCACCTTTGCCAACCTTATCGGCCCAGGCTTTGCTGGCTTCTGACAAATAATCAGTAAAAATAAACGTTGTGCCAGAACCGTCGGCGCGGTGCACGACAGTGATAGCCTGGTCAGGCAGCTTTTTGCCTGGATTCAATGCAAGCAACTTAGGGTCATTCCATTTGGAAATCGTACCCATAAAGATTTCAGCCAAGGCGGCACCGGTGATTTTCAATTCACCGGGTTTAAAACCCTCAACGTTAACCACAGGCACCACACCACCCAGAATGACGGGGAACTGCACCATGCCGTCTTTATCGAGCTGAGGACCAGCAACGGGCGCATCCGAAGCACCAAACGTCACAGTCTTGGCGCGAATTTGACGTAAACCACCCGAAGAACCAATCGACTGATAGTTCAGTCCGACGTTTTCAGCTTTTTTGTAAACCTCTGCCCACTTGGCAAAGATTGGATAAGGGAAAGTCGCGCCTGCACCGGTGATATCGGCTGCATGGCTACTCAGAGCGGCGCCAGTCAACACCAGGCCGGCTGTCAGTGAAAGGAGTGCACGTTTGATCATCTGTCGTTCCTCAAAAATCGTTGAAAGAGATTCTTTCGCTAAAACAAGCCGAATGGTAGAGAGCCAACATGACGGAATTGTGACAATCTCAGACACAACGAAAATAAAATTACGCTTAGTTAAGTGCCCAGCTTGTCAATTAAGTGCTGATGTAAGGAAAACACTGCACCACGCCGACGCACTAAAGCGTAAGAGCCATCTGCCTGCTGCACCCAGGCACGCATATTGTCTTTTAGGGCATAAGTGAAGGCCTCATCAATTACACGCTTTTTGAGGCTCTTGTCATGAACGGGAAACGCAATCTCAACTCGACGGAAGAAATTGCGATCCATCCAGTCCGCCGACGAGAGATAGACCTTTTCTTCACCACCCGCATAGAAATAAAACACGCGCGAGTGCTCTAAGAATCGACCCACAATTGACCGCACTGTGATGTTCTCTGACAGACCAGGTACAGCAGCGCGCAAGGCACAGACACCCCTGACAACTAAATCTATCTTAACTCCCGCCTGGCTAGCCTTATACAGTTCTTGAATCACGATAGGTTCAAGCAGCGAATTCATTTTTGCGCGAATGCGCGCTGGCTTGCCGGCGCGTGCAGCCCGCGCCTCGGCACGTATCATCGCGATGACTGAGCTATGCAAGGTGAATGGCGCCTGAAGCAAGTGCCTCAAGGTACGGCGTTCGCCCAGCCCTGTCAGCTGCGAAAAAACCTGATCCATGTCCTCGCACAGCTTAGGGTCTGCGGTAAGCAGTCCAAAGTCCGTGTAGAGACTCGCTGTACGAAGATGATAATTACCGGTACCAAGGTGACCATAACGACGGATGCGCCCTTTTTCTCGGCGCAGTACCAGAGCCATTTTGGCGTGTGTTTTATGACCTACTACACCGTAGACAACATGCGCCCCTACCTCTTCGAGTCGAGCTGCCCAATTGATGTTGGTCTGCTCATCAAAGCGCGCCATCAACTCCACAACAACCGTCACCTCTTTCCCTGATTTTGCAGCACCAAGAAGCAACCGCATCAACTCGGAGTCTTCCCCAGTGCGATAGATTGTTTGCTTGATCGCGACAACATCCGGATCGGTCGCTGCCGCAGTCAAAAAATCAACCACCGGCTGGAAAGACTGATAGGGATGGTGCAATAGTCGGTCCCCTTTCGCGATCAGTTCAAACATCGCGCCAGGCCTACCCGCTAACAGATTAAACGGGGCGGGTATCTTGCCTTGAAAGTCGGGAAATAATAAATCAGGCTCTTTAACTAAATTACAAATCTGCATCAATCGTGCGACGTTTGCTGGACCATTCACGCGATAGGTGTCGGCAGGCGTCAGCGCGAATTCTTTTTGTAAAAACGATTCGATATGCTCAGGGGTATTGTGATCAATCTCTAGTCGCACAGCCGACCCAAAGTTACGCTGCGACAATTCGCCTTGCAGTGCTTGACGAAGATTTGTCACTTCCTCTTCATCTACGAACAAATCACTATTCCGTGTAACACGCCATTGATAGCAACCTTCCATATGCATACCGGGGAACAACTCCCCTACAAAAGCACGCAAGAAACCGGTCAATAAAATAAACCCATGGGGGTGGCCAGACACACTCGCCGGCATCTTGATTAAGCGCGGCAGAGCGCGAGGTGCTTGAACAATCGCAATCGTTGCCTTGCGCCCAAAGGCGTCAACGCCCGACAAGGGAACAATAAAGTTAAGGCTCTTGTTGTATACCCGTGGGAACGGATGAGCAGGATCCAAACCAATGGGTGTGAGCAGCGGCATCACATCGCGGTGAAACACTTCACGTGCCCAGTCAGTCTGCGCCTTATTCCACTCCGAAGCATGGTGAAGGACAACACCCGAAGCTTTGAGTTCAGGAAGCACCTTGTCATTAAGCAAGGCGTACTGCCTCGCAACCAAGGCATGCACCGCCTGCTGCACCTGCTCAAAGGCCCACTCAGCGGTCATCCCGTCAGGCCCTACAACATTAGGATATTGCGCAATCTGTGCTTTAAGGCTTGATACCCGAATCTCAAAAAACTCATCTAGATTCGAACCCACGATACAGACATAGCGCAGTTTTTCCAGCGCAGGTGTATCGGCGAGTTCAGCCACAGCCAGCACGCGCTCATTGAACTTGAGCAGTGATAGCTCTCGATTGAAATACAAGGGCTCGGGCTTTTTGCGGGCAGGCATGGGTGAGAACCTATTCAGTTAGGTTTGTCTTTTAATCCCTGAAGATTACAGTGATTTGACACAATAGCCTTTTATAATGGCATCAAACACACTTTGGCTGGATTTTATGAAAAACCTGCTTGCGGCCGTTGATCTCGGCTCAAACAGCTTTAGGCTCTCAATTGGTCGGGTCGCAGAGCAAAACGGCACAAAACACATCTACCAGATCGACCGTCTTAAAGAGACCGTCCGTCTAGCCGCCGGTTTAGATTCGGCAAAAATGCTCAACCAAGAGTCCATCAACCGAGCGATCGAAGTCTTACATATTTTCGGTGACCGCCTGCGCACCTTTCACCCGGATCGCGTGCGCGCGGTCGCGACAAACACCTTTCGCGTGGCCCGCAACGTTGTAGATTTTCTTCCCGAAGCCGAAGCAGCACTGGGGTTTCCAATTGAAGTCATTGCCGGCCGAGAGGAAGCCCGTCTGATTTACACCGGCGTCAGTCACACCCTACCGATGTCGCAAACCAAACGCCTGGTGGTCGATATCGGCGGCGGCTCTACTGAAGTCATCATCGGCAAAGGCGACGAACCAGTCTTGATGTCTTCGCTTTACATGGGTTGCGTAAGCTTTAGCCGCAAATTTTTCCCTGATGGAAAAATCGATGCCTATTCACTCAAGCTCGCGGAAGTCGCGGCCCGACGCGAAATAGAACCGATCACCAAGCCTTATCGCAAAATGGGCTGGGATGTGGCCTACGGCTCATCAGGCACTGCAAAAGCCCTGTATGCCATCCTGACAGAAGGCAAGTTTTCCAAAGACGGTATTACACGCGACGGGCTCGAGCGCCTAAAAGCCAAGCTTGTCCGCAGTGGTCGGGTCATTCCTGACCAATTACCAGGCATTAAAACGGAACGCGCAGAGGTTTTGACCGGCGGTCTCGCCATCATGAGTGCGTTTTTCGACGAAATGGGCGTTGAACGCATGCAGACCGGTGACGGTGCCCTGCGTCTAGGCGTGTTGGTCGATCTAGCTGGACGTGAGGAGTCACATGACCGGCGCGACCAAACGGTTACCGCCTTCGTCAGACGTTATCACGTCGATGCGCGGCAAGCGACACGGGTCAAGCGTTGCGCCCTCACCCTCTTTGAGAGCCTATTCCCTGACCGTGGAGAACAAGACGAACTCAAGCAAACCGTGCGCTGGGCAGCGACCCTACACGAAGTGGGAGTTTCAATTGCACAGGCCGGCTACCACAAGCATAGCGCCTATATTTTAAATAATGCGGACATGCCTGGATTTTCGAAAGTAGACCAAGAAAGCCTCGGTCTGCTTGCTCTGGCTCACACCGGAAAACTTTCACGGGCTGATGCTCTGATTAAAACGAAAGATCAATGGCTCGCCATTTTGTGCTTGCGTCTTGCCGTGCTGCTATGCCGACGCCGCGAAGATGTCAGCAAGCTTCCGCTGACAATCAGCGTAAAGAGCCAAACCATCACGTGTAAAGTGGACAAGAAATGGCTAGCATCACACCCGCTCACTGACTTTTCACTACACGGTGAAGAGGATGAGTGGGCAAAAGCCGGCTACAAGTTTGAGCTCATTCCTGTCTAAGCGTAACGCGTTGAACGTAATGCTTAGGTAGTCAAGTCGACTGCGGCAAGAATTTCCACACATTGTGTGGCAAGCGCCTCTTGCTCTGCCTCGACCATCAGCCTAAGCTTTGGCTCGGTTCCGGATGCACGGATCAACACACGCCCTTTGTCGCCTAACAAAGATTCGGCTTTTGCCTGCGCTGCTTGCAAGCCCGCATGATTTGCCCAGTCCATGCCGGGCTTAAGCGGTACATTGATCATCTTTTGCGGGTACATTTTCAGGTCAGACACCCAAGCCTCAAGCGACTCACCACTACGTTTGAGCGCAGCTAACACTTGCAGGGCTGCAACAATTCCATCCCCTGTCGTATGCGAATCGAGACATAACAAATGTCCTGAACTCTCGCCCCCGTATAACCAACCGCGCTTGCGCAATTGCTCTAGAACGTAGCGATCACCAACTTGCGCGCGTTCAAACTCAATTCCTAAGGCCCGAATCTGTTTCTCGAACCCGAAGTTTGTCATGAGCGTGCCCACCACGCCTGCGACGGGCCCACGCGTCATACGCTCGCGCACCACAGCAAACAACAGCTCGTCGCCGTTATAAATACGTCCCGACGCATCTACCATCTGCACCCGATCGGCATCACCATCCAAGGCAATGCCTAAATCTGCACCGCGCGCCTTAACTTCTGCGGCGAGGCTCTCAGGATGCAAGGCACCGACATCCTTGTTGATGTTGAAACCATTAGGCGACACACCGATTGCGTGCACCTCGGCACCGAGCTCTCGGAAAACGTGAGGCGCAATGTGATAAGCAGCACCGTTCGCTGCATCAATCACGAGCTTGAGCCCATCGAGGTCGAGATCTGACGGAAAGGTGCTTTTGCAAAATTCAATGTAACGACCTGGTGCATCATCGATACGGCGGGCACGCCCAAGTTTTTCTGACGTCACACAACCCAAGGGCTCTTCAAGTGCAGCCTCGATCGCAGCTTCGGTTTCATCGCGAAGCTTCATTCCGTTAGACGCAAAAAATTTGATCCCGTTATCTTGATAGGCATTGTGCGATGCGCTGATTACAATTCCTGCCACCAAGCGCCAGGTGCGCGTCAAATAAGCAACGGCGGGCGTAGGCAAGGGGCCAGCTAAAAGCACTTCAACGCCTGCAGCGGCAAAGCCCGCCTCAAGTGCAGATTCCAGCATATAACCACTAATACGCGTATCTTTTCCAATCAGCACGGTCGGCTTACCGCGGCGCGTCGAATGCTCTTTAGCCAACACCTTGCCAGCTGCGTAACCAAGACGCAAAGCAAAAGCGGCGTTAATCACGTCGCCCCCTACTTCACCACGCACACCATCCGTTCCAAAATACTTACGTTGACTCATAACCTGTTTCCCGCATCCTTTACCGACTGCCAAATCATCAGGGCATCGCGGGTTTCACCCACATCGTGCACCCGAAGTACCTTTGCGCCATGCTCGACGCCTGCCAATGCTGCGGCAACGCTACCCGACAGACGCTGATCCACGGACCTGCCCGTTACTGCGCCAAGCATAGACTTTCGAGAAGCTCCAAAAACGACAGGATAACCGCTAGCGACAATAGTCTCCAACTCGGCGACCAATCGATAATTTTGAGCAACCGTTTTGCCAAACCCTAAACCAGGATCGATACTAATCCGAGCACGACTCACGCCAAGCTGCTCCACGCTGCGCGCTTGTTTTAACAAGGCCTCGTGGACCTCGCGCACAACGTCCTCATAATGCGGCTCTCGCTGCATCGTGCGTGGCTCGCCCTGCATGTGCATAACGCATACACCACACGTAGCGTGCTCAGCAACCACGGCGCGCGCTTGCGGATCGCGCATGCCAGTGACGTCATTAATGATGTCAGCTCCCATCGCAAGAGCCGCACGCATGACTGCTGGCTTACACGTATCAATCGATAAGGCAACGCCGCTGTCTCTCATAGCCTCCAGAACAGGCATCACCCGAGCGAGCTCCACCTCCAGTGAAACAGGCGCCGCACCGGGCCGCGTAGACTCTCCACCGATATCGAGAATCTGTGCGCCCTCGGACGCAAGCTCGCGTGCGTGTGCAATGGCAGCATCCGCCTGATCATGCTGTCCCCCATCGAAAAAAGAGTCCGGGGTGACATTCACGATTCCCATAAGAATCGGGCGCTCGAGAGCAAACTCGAAACGCCCGCACTGCCACATCTTATGCATGCCGTACTGATTCGCTGCGCTTAGACCGCAGCGGCTGGATCACTACTTGTTCCTGGTGCTGTTCCGCTAGGTGGCGAACCAGTCGAATCCATGGGTACGTCAGGGACTTTGGGGGCACGAGGGGGACGACCTTCAATGATGTCATTGATCTGATCTGCATCAATCGTTTCCCACTCAAGCAAGGTTTTGGCCATGACTTCAACCTTCTCGCGATTGCTTTCAAGAATCGTGCGGGCCACTGCATATTGCTCGTCGATGATCTTACGAATCTGTCGATCAACCTTTTGCATCGTGTCTTCGGACATATGAGTCGTTTTCGTCACGCTACGGCCCAAGAAAACCTCACCCTCATTTTCTGCATAGACCATCGGGCCGAGTTCTTCGGACATACCGTAACGCGTCACCATGTCCCGCGCCATCGCCGTTGCACGCTCAAAGTCGTTCGAGGCGCCAGTCGTCATTTGGTTCATGAACAATTCCTCGGCGATACGACCACCAAACAACACGGCGATCGTGCACAACATACGCTCTTTGTCCATGCTGTAGCGGTCACCCTCAGGCAACTGCATCGTTACACCGAGCGCACGACCACGAGGAATAATCGTGACCTTGTGCACAGGATCCGTTTTGGGCAGCATGCGTGCAACCACAGCATGGCCAGACTCGTGATAAGCCGTGTTGCGGCGCTCTTCTTCAGGCATCACTAAGGAGCGTCGCTCAGCACCCATCATGATTTTGTCTTTGGCTTTCTCAAAGTCGGACATATCGACCGTGCGGCCATTGCGACGCGCCGCAAACAAGGCAGCCTCGTTCACCAAGTTAGCCAGATCGGCACCAGAAAAACCGGGGCATCCGCGAGCCAAAATATGCGCATCTACGTTTTGTGCCAACGGCACTTTGCGCATGTGCACCTTGAGAATTTGTTCGCGACCACGAATATCAGGGAGTGGCACGACTACTTGACGGTCAAAGCGTCCGGGACGCAGCAACGCGGGATCCAACACATCGGGGCGGTTGGTCGCGGCAATCACGATGACACCGACTCCGGACTCAAAACCGTCCATTTCAACCAGCAACTGGTTGAGTGTCTGTTCGCGCTCGTCGTTACCGCCACCGAGACCTGCGCCACGCTGGCGACCCACCGCATCGATTTCATCGATGAAAATGATGCAAGGCGAATGCTTTTTAGCGTTCTCGAACATATCACGCACGCGCGCTGCGCCGACGCCGACAAACATCTCAACAAAGTCGGAACCTGAAATACTGAAGAAAGGAACCTTCGCTTCGCCAGCGATGGCTTTAGCCAAGAGTGTCTTGCCTGTGCCGGGCGAACCCACCATCAAGACGCCACGCGGGATGTGTCCGCCAAGCTTTTGAAACTTGGTCGGATCGCGTAAAAAATCGACCAATTCTTGTACGTCTTCTTTGGCTTCGTCGCAGCCTGCAACGTCCGCGAAGGTAACGGCGTTGGTGCTCTCATCGAGCATCTTCGCGCGTGACTTACCAAAACTAAACGCACCACCCTTACCACCACCCTGCATCTGACGCATGAAAAACACCCACACGCCAATCAGCAAGAGCATCGGAAACCAGGAGACAAAAATACTCATCAGGAAGGAAGGCTCTTCGCGCGCCTTGCCTGACACCTGCACGCCAGCCTTCATCAGGTCAGAGACCATCCAAAGATCGCCTGGCGAAGTCAAGGTATAGGGCCGGCCAGAGTCAGGGGTGACATGCAAGACGTCGCTTTGCACATCGACCTTGCGAATTTTTCCGGAGCGGGCATCATCCATGAATTGGGTGTAACTCACCGAATCCTGCGATGGGGAGCGGGTGTCGAACTGTTTAAACACAGTGAACAACACCAGCGCGATCACCATCCAGACCGCAACTTTCGAAAAAGAATTATTCAAGGCCGATCTCCAGCATATGTTCTGACGCGCAGCGATTTCTTTTGGCCTAAAGCAATCGTCGCAAAATTATCCACAACCCATTCTACCCCGATTCAATCCCGCTATTCGTAGCAATACCGGGGGATGCGCAAGGATATAAGGGCTTGAAAAACCAGATAAAACACTCCCCAAACAGGGGGTATTGCTTGACCCTAGCCCTTTCGACCTTTCGCAATCAAAAAGGTTTCAGAAGAACGATCTCGCGACGCCTTTGGCTTGCGCTCCACCACTCTTTTGAAGTGACGTTTAAAACTTTCCACGATTTGAGAAAAACCGCTTCCGTGGAAAGCTTTGACAATCAACGCCCCCTCAGGTTTGAGGTGCATAAGTGAAAATTCAAGAGCTAAATCGCAAACTTGTTGAATTCGGGCCGAATCCGCACTGCCCACGCCAGAAAGGTTAGGCGCCATATCTGACATGACCAGATCCACAGCCTGCCCATCCAGAAGCTCATTGAGCTGCTCCAGCACGCCATCCTCGCTAAAGTCCCCCAGTATGAACTCCACACCCTCAATTGGCTCCATCGGCAACAGATCCAGGGCAACGATTCGGCCGTCGATGACGCCGCCCTTGCCCACTAGGCGTTCACGCGCGACCTGAGACCAGCTCCCTGGGGTAGAACCCAAATCGACCACAATATCGCCCCGGCGCATAAGTTTCTCGGCATCGAGAATCTCCGTCAGCTTAAAAGCGGCCCGAGCCCGGTAGCCTTTTTGTTGCGCCAATTTAACGAATGGGTCGTTGATATGCTGCATCACCCACTCTTTTGAAAATTTGTTCTTGGCCATTCCCGTACAATTCACCTTATGACTATGGAACTCACCCCACGCGAACGCAGTGCGCTGCGCGCCGCCGCCCACCCCCTCAAGCCAGTCGTCTTAATAGGTGACAACGGTTTAACTGAGGCCGTATTAAAAGAAATCGATCGCGCGCTATCCTCGCACGAATTAATCAAAGTGCGCGCCGGCACAGCGGATCGCGAGGATCGCGACGAAATGCTCTCCGCTATTTGCGAAGCGCTATCGTGTGCACCCGTGCACCATCTGGGCAAGATGCTGATCCTGTTCAGATCCGGAGAACAAAGCACTTACCTCAAACCACCGGTTGAGCCTCGCAGCCCTGCCTTACGCAAGCCCACTGAGCCACACACACCCAAAAAGCTCGCTGCGCACGGCAAAAAACTGGAAAAACCAAAACGTCGAACACGCGCCGAACGAGATCAAGAGATCGAAACCGAACGCCCAAAGGTGTTCGCTGGTGATCGGCCCACAAGACCAAGTACTCGCGCAAACACCAGCAAGGATACAGCACACGGGATTCCTCGTCGCAGCGCTCTATCGCTACGTGCTGGCGCACGTCGTGGCACCTTGGCGGGCGCAGCGAGCGCGCGCAAGCGGGCTCCGGTCAAGCGCTAGCCTAAAAGCTAGCGCTGCTGGGCATGCTCAGAGGTACTTGACGCTCACGATTTCGAACTCGCGCTCACCAGACGGTGCCCTGACCGTCACCACATCACCTTCGTACTTGCCGATCAACGCGCGGGCAACGGGGCTTGAAACAGAGATCAGATTCGCGCGGATATCTGCTTCGATATCTCCAACAATCTGATACGTGACTTTATCGCCGGATTCGAGATCTTCGATCTCAACGGTTGCACCGAACACCACGCGTCCGTCTGCATCGATCGATGCTGGATCAATCAATTGCGCATTAGATAGCGTGCCATCGAGTTCACCAATACGGCCTTCAATAAAGCCTTGACGCTCACGCGCGGCATCGTATTCAGCATTTTCAGACAGGTCGCCCTGCGCGCGCGCTTCGGCGATCGCGTTAATCACAGCGGGACGTTCGACGTGCTTGAGACGGTGCAGTTCGGCTTGCAAGCGCTCGGCCCCGCGCACGGTAAGAGGAATAGTGGCCATAATGTTTTCCCAAAAAGCAAAACCCCGGATCGAGTCGAAACCGGGGCAATCAACAAGGTTGTATTGTGAGGAAAATTTAGGACAAATGCAAGTGTTCGGCTGTTTTTAGGGGCACGCCTCTGTTTTTTTACAAAAAATGTAGCAAGCACTAAAATTTAATGTTGTAAATGCTACATTACAACTTATCCCTCACCTAATAACGAGTCCGCCATGAGTGCCTTTAACGAAGAGCGTGTTTTAACAGTTCATCACTGGACTGATCGACTGTTTAGTTTCACAACCACGCGCGACCCCTCTTTACGTTTCAGCAATGGTCATTTCACAATGATTGGGTTGCGGGTCAATGACAAGCCTCTGCTTCGAGCCTACAGCATCGTCAGCCCCAATTACGAAGAGCATCTTGAGTTTTTAAGTATCAAAGTTGAGGACGGCCCGCTCACTTCTCGTTTGCAACACATCAAGGTCGGAGACTCCATTGTTGTCGGCCGCAAACCGACGGGCACCTTACTGATTGACTATCTATTGCCGGGCAAACGTTTGTACATGTTTTCATCTGGCACCGGACTTGCCCCGTTTTTAAGTGTGATTCGCGACCCAGAGACTTACGAGAAATTTGAAGAAGTCATCTTGGTGCATGGCGTGCGTGAAGTCGCTGAACTGGCTTATCACGACTACTTAACGCAGACATTGCCTAAGCACGAGTTCCTCGGAGAGATGGTCTCCAAGCAATTGAAATACTACCCAACCGTGACACGTGAAGCGTACAAAAATACGGGACGCATCACCTCGCTGATTGAAAATGGAAAGCTTTTTTCGGATCTAGGCGTGCCTCCACTGAACCGCGAACAGGACCGCATCATGATCTGCGGCAGCCCTGGTATGTTGCGCGATCTAAAGACGATGCTCGAGGAACGCGGGTTTAACGAAGGCAACACCTCAAAGCCTGGGGACTTCGTGATTGAACGTGCGTTTGCCGAACAATAAAGACGCCACCGATGACGGCCAAGGCTATATCGAACGCGCAGCCTCAACGTAGAGTTGGGGTACGCGAAAAGTCAGCGGAAACGACTCGCGACAGCCTGTTAATGGCTGCGATCAAGATATTTGCCGAACATGGATTTGACGGCGGCAGCATCGACCAAATATCAAAGGCTGCAAACTCTCACGACCGAATGATTTATTACTATTTTGGTAATAAAGAAAGTTTGTTTGTCGCAGCACTTGAGGAAATCTATCGACGCTTTAACGTTGCCGAAGCGGCACTCACTCTCGACTTAACTCGGCCCAAGCTTGCGCTCGAGCAAGTCGTGCGCTTTGTTCTGCACTACTACAAAGAACACCCAGAATTTGTCACGTTGCTCAATAGCGAAAACCTGCACCGAGGCAAACATATCGTACGTTCAGATAAAGCACAGCAGTTTTCATCCCCCGCAATCAGCGTCGTAGATGATGTCCTGCGGCGGGGGATCGCAGAAGGAAGTTTTCGCGCAACGGTTGCCTCCCGCGATCTCTACATGATGATCGTAGCCTTGGGTTATTTTTACCAATCCAATCGGTTCACGCTTTCGGCCTTCCTAGGAGAAAACCTTGAAACTCCGGAAGTCTTTGAACAATGGGAAACGTTTGTGATTGACGCCGTGCTGCGCACGGTGCTCAACCCAGCGGCGCTGTAAACTGCCTGCTTTTGTTTAACTGAGCATTGGCATGACTGAAATCTGGCTAGTACGGCACGGGGAAACACCTTGGAACGCTGAGCGGCGGGTACAGGGCTGGGAAGACATTGATTTGAACCAAACAGGCATTGACCAAGCGCTTGCGCTCGGGCGCCATATCAAGAAGCTCGGGCAAGCCGGTCAGCCCCTTGATGCGATCTACACAAGCGACCTGAAACGCGCGCATGCGACTGCGCAAACCGTTGCGACTGAGGTGAACTTACCACTCAACATCCACCAAGGCGTGAGAGAACGGCACTTTGGCGTGTTGCAAGGACTGGTCTACGACGAGATGGATGCCCACGCACCAGAAGCCGCAGCAGTTTGGCGCTCGAGAGACCCAAACGCTGAACTGCCAGGCGGGGAATCGCTAGGCTTCTTCCATAACCGAGTTGTGAGTGCGATCGATGAAATCGCGGCACGTCATCTTGGCCAGCGCGTGATGGTCGTCAGTCACGGGGGTGCCATGGATATTATTTGGCGGCATGCAAACCAAGTCAGCCTGCAGGTACCGCGACAAGCCCCTCTTTTGAATGCGAGTCTGAACCGACTCAAAGTTTCACCACAAGGATGGAGCGTCATTCGTTGGGGTGATGTGGATCATTTGGCTGACGGAACACAAAACGACGTCACGCCCTAAAGCAAGCCCGCAAATCAACGCTCGGAACGGCGGGGTTTGCGTGGTGCATCGACGGCTAAGCGATCGTACAACCAGTTAGGCAATAACCGCATTATTTTTGCAACGACGCCCATTTGCCAGGGAATCACGACATACGAGCGAGCGGAGGCAATCACCTTAGCAGCACGCACCGCAAAAGCGTCGGCCTCCATCAAGAACGGCATGGCATAAGGATTATGCTCCGTCATTTCGGTCTTGATATAGCCTGGCGCAATCGTCACCACATGCACACCGTGAGGTTTGAGTTCGAGCCTTAAGCTCTCGCAGTAGGTTGCCACAGCGGCTTTCGATGCGCTGTAGGCCCCCGCACCAGGCAATCCTCGCACGCCCGCCACACTGGCGATCCCCACCAGTGTCCCGGCCCGTCTAGCCTTCATCCCCGCAACAAAGGGCTCAAAACTTGATACGGTGGCATTCACGTTGGTTTGCATGATTGCGCTAAAGACCGAGAAATCATCCTCACACTCTGTCAAGGTGCCGGCACTAATGCCTGCACTGGCGATCACCGTGTCGACAAAACCAACTTTTGCTTGAAAATGATGCGCAGCCGCGTGTAACGCATCCCGATCACAGACATCGACGGCATACACGTAGTGCTCGCCGGGTAAGGAGGCGACCAAACTGTGCAGACGATCGGCACGGCGTGCCAACAAACCAAGCGTCTGGCCCTGCGCGGCATAGTGCCGCGCCAGCGCAGCGCCTAGCCCGCTACTTGCACCTGTGATGAAAACTGGCATGGCTTAGGCTGCGTCAGACGCGGTGCCAGCTTGCTTGACGATGCCGGCAGAAATCAGTTGATCGATCTCAGCTTTGCCCAGACCAAACTCCGTCAGCACCTCAATGGAGTGCTCGCCAATACGCGGGGAACTTTGCGCCTTGCGGTGGTAGGGATGCGATGGCAGCCCCATGTAGGGCAGCGTGCCCACACCTGCCTGCTCTAGTTCTTGGAACATCTTGAGATGCAAGGCTTGCGGATGCGTCATGACCCCAGTGTAATCACGCACGGCGGCGTGCAATACATCGTGTTCTTGAAACAAGGCGGTCCAGTGCGCAGTGGGCTTGAGTTTTAACTGCGCATTCATATCTGCGTGGAGTCGCGCACGGTTATCGAAGCGTATGGCGTTATCTAAATAACGTGCATCCGTGATCCACTCAGGTCGCGCCATCGCACGGCAGATATTGTGAAAGTGATCGGTGTTGACGGTCACGACAGAGATTTTCCCATCGGACGTATCGAACACACCATTTGGCGCACTCACCGCACCAAAGGGCCTTTTACCAGCCATCGCTTGTTCAAGAAAACACATTCCTTGAAACGATGCGCACGCTTCAAACAGGCTCACTTGCACGTGGGCGCCACGCTTACGTGCCAAACGCTGATACAGTGCGGTCGCAGCACCTTGAGACGCATATAAACCAGTCATCACATCAACAGCAAGTATGCCCACACGTCGGGGCATCCCCGACTCGTCCTGATTCGAGAACATCAAACCGCTATCGGCTTGCATGACAGAGTCCGTTGCGGGCGCGTCGGCGTACGGACCATCCGGTCCGTAGCCACTGATCGACACATAGACAAGATCGGGCTTTTCGCGCGACAACTCGTCGTAGCCCACGCCAAGGCGCTCTGCCACCCCAGGACGAAAGTTTTGTACAACGACATCAGCCTGTGAAGCTAAGCCACGCAGAATTTTTTTTCCTGCGTCTGTGCGGGCATCTAGCGCCAACGCCTGCTTACCCGCGTTGTATTGAATCGCAAGCGCATTGTGATCGCCCTTCCTGACACCCACGAAACGAATCCAGTCACCAGCAGGTGGCTCAACCTTTAGAACATGTGCGCCCTGCTGCCACAAGACATGCGCGCAATAAGGACCTGCAATCCCTTGGGATATATCCAGGACCCGGAGGCCTGCGTAGGGAAGCTCGGCGTCGGCGATCATAATGAACGGTGCAAGTCCTGTAACGCGTAAACCTTGATGCCATTGCCTTCACGCAAATACTGCATACCTTCCACCGCAGCCCAGGCACCAGCAATCGTCGTGTAGTACGTCACACGCGCAGCAAGTGCCTGCGTACGAATTGCACGTGAATCCGTAATGGCATTACGACGCTCTTCGACGGTGTTGATGACCAAAGACACTTCACCGTTCTTGAGCATATCAACAATGTGCGGACGTCCCTCGGCGACCTTGTTGACCACAGCGACAGGGATACCTGCATCCTTGATCGCTGCTGCAGTGCCACGCGTGGCTACAATTTTGAAACCTAAGGAATGTAAGCCGCGTGCGACTTCTACCGCCTTGGGCTTGTCCTGATTTTTCACGCTTAAGAACACTGTGCCAGACGTTGGCAAATTAACGCTTGCAGCCATTTGCGATTTCACAAACGCTTCACCAAACGTCACACCAACACCCATCACCTCGCCGGTAGACTTCATCTCAGGGCCGAGAATCGTGTCAACACCAGGGAACTTAACAAAGGGGAACACCGCCTCTTTCACCGAGAAATAGTGCGGTACGACTTCCTTTGTCACACCTTGGGCTGCCAAAGTTTGGCCCGCCATCACGCGCGCTGCGATCTTGGCAAGCTGCAGGCCAGTCGCCTTCGATACGAAGGGAACTGTGCGCGAGGCACGAGGATTCACCTCAAGCACGTAGACATCACCCTTCTGCACGGCAAACTGCACGTTCATCAAGCCGGATACGTTCAGCGCGCGCGCCATCAAAGCCGTCTGCCGCTTGATCTCAGCCGTCATCTCGGCGGACAACGAGAAAGGCGGCAAGGAGCAAGCCGAATCACCAGAGTGAACACCTGCCTGCTCGATGTGCTCCATCACACCGCCAATAAACACTTGCTGGCCGTCGCACAGGCAATCTACATCGATTTCAATGGCGTCATTCAAGAAGCGATCTAACAATACTGGCGAATCGTTACTGACTTTAACGGCCTCTCGCATGTAGCGCTCGAGGTCAGTCTGTTCATGCACAATCTCCATCGCACGCCCACCAAGCACATAGCTTGGGCGCACAACGAGGGGGTAGCCAATCTCTTGTGCGTGATTGAGTGCTTCGCTTTCGGTACGCGCAGTCCGATTGGGGGGCTGGCGCAAATTCAGCTTATGCAGGAGCTTCTGGAAACGCTCGCGATCTTCGGCCACATCGATCGACTCAGGACTTGTCCCAATGATCGGCGCACCGTTGGCTTCTAAGGCGCGGGCCAGTTTCAAAGGCGTCTGTCCACCGTACTGCACGATGATGCCGACAGGCTTCTCTTTGTGAACGATTTCTAAAACATCTTCAAGCGTCAAAGGCTCAAAATACAGCCGGTCTGACGTGTCGTAATCTGTCGAGACGGTCTCAGGGTTGCAATTGACCATGATGGTTTCGTAGCCATCTTCGCGCAGGGCCAAGGCAGCATGCACGCAGCAATAGTCAAATTCGATCCCTTGACCAATCCGGTTGGGGCCGCCACCTAACACCATGATCTTTTTACGATCAGTCGGCGCGGCTTCGCACTCTTCTTCGTAGGTGGAATACAAGTACGCTGTATTCGTTGCGAACTCGGCTGCGCAAGTGTCAACCCGTTTGTACACGGGGCGAACATTAAGTTGGTGGCGCAGTTTGCGCACCTCAGCCTCAACCGTATCGAGCAAAAAGGCCAGCCTGCGATCAGAGAAACCACGTCGCTTGAGTTGCAACAGGGTTGCTGCATCAACATCGCCGAGCGTGCGTTGCTCGAGCGCCAATTCGATATCGACAATTTCTTTAATCTGCGACAAAAACCATGGATCAATATGCGTCAACTGATGCACTTCGTCCAGCGAAAAACCTTGTGCAAACGCATCACCCACGTACCAGATACGCTCAGGTCCTGGCTCGCCAAGTTCGATTTGAATTTTTTCGCGATCGGTCGTCTTTTGGTTCAAACCATCGACACCGACCTCAAGGCCGCGGAGTGCCTTTTGAAAGGACTCTTGGAAAGTCCGTCCAATCGCCATCACCTCACCCACAGACTTCATCTGCGTAGTCAGTCGTGCATCGGCTGTCGGGAACTTCTCAAAAGCGAAACGAGGGACCTTTGTCACGACGTAATCGATCGTGGGTTCGAAGGACGCGGGTGTTGCGCCTCCGGTAATTTCGTTTTTCAACTCATCAAGCGTGTAGCCAACCGCCAAGCGGGCCGCGACTTTTGCGATCGGAAAACCGGTCGCCTTCGAGGCCAGCGCGGATGAACGCGATACGCGCGGGTTCATTTCAATCACAATCATCCGGCCGTTGTCCGGGTTGAGTGCGAACTGCACGTTAGAACCACCTGTATCGACCCCGATCTCGCGCAAGACTGCGATCGAGGCATTACGCATGATTTGATATTCTTTATCAGTCAGCGTCTGCGCGGGCGCAACGGTGATGGAGTCACCGGTGTGCACACCCATCGGATCGAGGTTTTCGATCGAACACACAATAATGCAATTGTCCGCGCTGTCGCGCACAACTTCCATTTCAAATTCTTTCCAGCCGAGCAACGACTCTTCGATCAGCAGCTCGCTGGTCGGTGATGCCTCAAGGCCTCGACGGCAAATCGTCTCGAACTCTTCGGCGTTGTAGGCAATCCCGCCGCCACTACCACCGAGCGTAAAGCTCGGACGAATCACCGCAGGAAAGCCCGATGTACCAATTTCTACAGCGATACGCTTCTGGACTTCCCATGCCTCTTCCAGCGTATGCGCCACGCCAGATTTCGCTGACTCTAGACCAATGGCTGTCATCGCCACTTTGAATTTTTGACGATCTTCGGCTTTCTCGATGGCATGCGCATTCGCGCCGATCAGTTCAACGCCAAACTTTTTGAGGACACCGTGCTTGTCCAGATCTAACGCGCAATTCAGGGCCGTCTGACCACCCATCGTGGGCAGCACCGCATCAGGACGCTCTTTCTCAATGATTTTTTCTACAACTTGCCAAGTAATGGGCTCGATGTAGGTGACATCCGCAGTTTCTGGATCAGTCATGATCGTCGCGGGATTGCTGTTCACCAGAATGGTTCGATACCCTTCGGCCTTCAGGGCTTTGCAAGCCTGCGCACCGGAATAATCGAACTCGCAAGCCTGACCAATAATGATCGGACCGGCGCCAATGATGAGGATACTTTTTAGGTCAGTACGTTTGGGCATGGTGACTCTTTATTTTTTACTAGCCATCAGGCTCATGAATTTGTCGAACAGAACAACGATGTCGTGCGGTCCAGGGCTAGCTTCTGGGTGACCTTGAAAACAAAATGCTGGACGGTCGGTCAGTTCAAAGCCCTGCAAGGTGCCATCAAAAAGGGATACGTGCGTGACACGTGCGTTTTTGGGAAGCGTCTTTGCATCGACTGCAAAACCGTGGTTTTGCGCGGTGATGAATACACGACCTGTTGCAACGTCTTGCACCGGATGATTCGAGCCATGGTGACCGGTTTTCATCTTGACCGTTTTTGCACCGAGCGCCAAGCCCATGATCTGGTGACCCAGGCAAATACCGAATAAAGGCAACTTACGCTCGAGGAAGACCTTTGCCGCTGTAATCGCGTAATCGCAGGGATCAGGATCCCCAGGACCGTTCGATAAGAACACACCATCGGGATTCAGTTTCAACACATCGTCTGCGGTGCTTTGCGCTGGCACCACCGTAATGCGACAGCCACGCTCGGTCAACAGTCGGAGAATGTTTGACTTCACACCAAAGTCGTAAGCAACAACGTGCGGGGTTTTGCTGTCTGTTTTGCCATAGCCCTGTCCTAGAGTCCAGGTGCTTTCAGTCCAGGTGGACGCGGCGGTCGATGAAACTACTTTGGCAAGGTCTTGGCCGGACATACCAGGAAATTTCGCAGCCAGCTCCAGCGCGCGCTTGGCATCATCACCGACCAAAATACATCCGCCTTGCGCACCACCCTCACGCAAAATACGCGTCAACTTGCGCGTGTCGATCTCGGCAATCGCGACAATGCCTTGGGACTTCAAATAATCTGGCAAAGATTGTGTCGAACGGAAGTTCGAGAGAAGCTGCGGACAGTTACGCACGATCAGACCCGCCGCATGCACCTTGCTCGACTCAACGTCCTCGGGATTGATCCCGGTATTACCAATGTGGGGATAGGTCAGCGTGACGATCTGACCGCTGTAACTTGGATCAGTAAGGATTTCTTGGTATCCGGTCATCGCCGTGTTGAACACAACCTCAGCGACGGTGTGACCCTCAGCACCGATCGACACTCCCTGAAAGACGGTTCCGTCCGCGAGCGCTAAAATGGCCGGAGAGCGCAAAGAAACGCTCTCATTCGAAGTATTGGGCTTAGAAGCGGCGTGCCTAGAAGCGATGTGCTTAGCATTCTTTAGCTCTATTTCTTGGAATATATTTGGCAGCACAATCAACCCCGGCGTCAAAATCAGTAAGCAAACCTTGGAAGTATAACCCGATGGCAAGCCTTCTCGAATCCCTAAGATCCCAAACCACCGTAGTCGCCGATACAGGCGACTTTGAAGGCATGCGGCGCTATCAGCCCACGGATGCAACGACCAACCCGTCCTTGATCCTCAAAGCCGTACAACAAGACGCATACAAGCCCATGCTTGAGCGCTGTGTGCGTGCCAATTCAGGCGCTAGCACCCCCGACCTAGTCGACCACCTCCTGGTGGCCTTTGGGACAGAAATTCTCAACATCGTGCCAGGACGAGTCTCGACTGAAGTCGATGCACGACTGTCTTTCGACACGCGCAGCACGGTTGAACGTGCTCGCCGCCTCATTGCGCTGTATGAAAAAGCAGGCTTTGAGCGCGCGCGTATCTTGATCAAAATCGCTGCGACTTACGAAGGCATACAAGCTGCTCGGGTTCTGCAGGCCGAGGGCATCCGATGCAATCTCACCTTGCTGTTCTCTCTCGTTCAAGCCGTTGAGTGCGCGGATGCAAATGTGCAGCTGATCTCGCCCTTTGTTGGTCGCATCTATGACTGGCATAAGAAACAACAAGGATCGGCCTGGGACGAGGCCGCCAATAGCGGCGTGAACGATCCGGGTGTGCTGTCCGTATCTCGCATTTATAGCTACTACAAAAATTTTGAGATTTCCACGGAAATCATGGGGGCAAGCTTTAGAAATACAGGCCAAATTCTGGCGCTCGCAGGGTGTGATCTGCTCACGATCAGTCCAGAATTACTTGCCAGTCTATCCGCCGATCAAGGCAGCGTTGCCTCGCGCTTGAACGCGGAGTTCGCACGAGCGAACCCGCCCAAGCGCCTGCCCGCAGGCGAACAGGCTTTCCGCTTCTTACTGAACGAAGACGCGATGGCGACTGAGAAACTTTCGGAAGGCATCCGCGCGTTTGTGGCCGATGCACGCAAACTAGATGGCTTGATTGAAGCGCAGCGTTGATCTCATTGAACCCACCTAATTTAGGTGGGCTTGCGCTCCATGAGTGCCCAGGCGACAGTCCCTGCGTCGACGTATTCGATTTCACTGCCCGCAGGGACACCACGGGCCAATCTCGTTACCTTGATGCTGCGCGTGCGTAACGCCTCGGACAGATAGTGCGCGGTTGTTTCACCCTCGGCTGTGAAGTTCGTCGCCAAGATGACTTCCTGCACAACACCATCGGCCGCACGCTCTAGAACACGATCAAAATCAAGCTCGTCGGGGCCGGTACCCTCAAGCGGCGCTAAGCGTCCCATCAGGACGTAATAAAGCCCGGTGTAGCCGTGTGTCGCTTCGATTGAGTTTTGATCTGCTGGGGTCTCGACAATACAAAGCAAGGTCTTGTCGCGCTCGGGGTGCAAACAGGTCGCACAGACCGGGACTTCAGTAAAACCGTTGCACTGCTCGCAATGCTGCAGTCGCTCTACGGCATTGGTCAACGCCTGACCAAGTTGTTGGGCCGCCTGCAAATCATGTTGCAGCAAATGGTAGGCCATGCGTCGCGCAGTACGCACCCCAACGCCAGGCAGACGCTTTAAAGCTTCGACCAGGGCCAATAACGGCTGCGGCTCTGACGTAGAGTTTTCCATGAAATGAATTTAGAAAGGCAACTTCATTCCGGGTGGCAACGGCATACCCGCTGTGACAGCAGCCATTTTTTCAGAGGAGGTGGCCTCCGCTTTGCGCAAGGCATCGTTAAACGCAGCCGCGACCAAGTCTTCGAGCATGTCTTTGTCATCGGCTAACAGGCTTGGATCAATCACAACGCGCTTAACGTCGTGCCGGCATGTCATCGTGACTTTCACCAATCCACCACCCGAAGCACCCTCAACCTGTATATCTGCTAGCGCATCCTGCGCCTTCTTCATATTTTCTTGCATCTGCTGTGCTTGGCGCATCAGACCGGCAATCTGCCCTTTCATCATGATAGAGATTCCTAAATACGATTAATTTAAATTGAATTCGACTGCCCTGGACGGACAGAGCCCGGCACAACCTGCGCGCCAAAATCTTTGACTAGGGCCTGCACAAACGGATCAACCTGAACCGAAGCTTCGGCGTTTTGTTGGCGGGTCTCCTGTTCAGCCAGATCCAAGGCATGGGCAGACTCGCCCTGCACGGCTCCGACCTCAAACGAGACTTGTAAATCGGCCCCAAAAAACTCTTTCAACACAACACGCAATCTCTCGGCATGCACGCCTTCGGAGAGTGCTTTATTCGAGACGCGGAGCAGAATCGTACGTCCTTTGGCTGAAACGCATTCAGACTGGCGGGCAAGTTGCTGCGCCATTCCCGTTAAAGGCAACTTCGCCGAGAAGGCAGCCCAAGGTTCAGGTAGCACCACGTCAACGCTCGAGCGAGCACCGCCTGCAGCCGGCGTAGCGATCGGTGTGATGATCGATGCGGCAGCGGGTGCGGTGGTAGGTGCAGCCTTAGGCGCAGCGGAAGTTGTTGTCACCGTTGCTGAAGGACTTTCCACTGGTTCGCTAGGTGGGGCTTGAACAGGCTCAGGAATTGCAAGTTTTTCTGGTTCTTGCGCACCGCGTGGTACAAGAGCCAGCATTCGCAGGCACGCCATCACAAAGCCGGCATACTCATCGGGCGCTAAAACAAGTTCGTTACGGCTATGCACGGCTACGGTGTAGAACAACTGCACCACATCTGGGTGCATACTTGCCGCAAAACGCGACAGATCAGCAGCAATCGGATCAGTTTGATCAAGCGCTTGAGAGACCCTCTGCACAATGGCTATTCGGGACAACATCACGGCCAAATCGGCGAGTGCCGCACGATATGACAAGCCGCGCGTGGCCAGTTCATCTGCAATCTCGAGGACAGTCGCGGCCTGACCCGCCTGCAGTGCGTCAAGTAAGCGCACTAGGTGTCGCTGATCGATCGTGCCCAACATGCCGCGCACAGCCTCTTCAGTGAGGTTTCCCGCGCTATATGCGATCGCTTGGTCTGTTAGCGACAACGCATCGCGCATGGAACCGGCGGCCGCTTGCCCTAGCAACCGCAGCGCAGGAACCTCAAAAGGCATTTGCTCTTGGGCAAGAACGTTCTCAAGGTGACCAACAATCGCCTCGCCCGGCATTTGCTTCAGGTTGAACTGCAAGCAGCGCGACAAGACAGTGACAGGTATTTTCTGTGGATCAGTCGTTGCCAAAATAAACTTGACATGCGGCGGAGGCTCTTCGAGCGTCTTGAGCATGGCATTGAAGGCGTGACCGGTGAGCATGTGAACTTCATCGATCATGTAGACCTTGAAGCGTCCAGCACCAGGCGAATAAACAGCCTGCTCCAACAATTGCGTCATTTCCTCAACACCGCGATTGGAAGCTGCATCCAATTCGAGGTAGTCGACGAATCGACCTTCATCGATTTCGGTGCACGCCTGACAAACACCGCAGGGGGTGGCCGTGATGCCTTTCTCGCAGTTAAGGGCCTTGGCCAAGATACGCGACAGCGTTGTCTTCCCAACGCCGCGCGTACCAGTAAATAACCAGGCGTGATGCAAGCGCTGCGTTGTCAACGCGTGCGTCAACGCACGAACAACATGATCCTGTCCGACAAGCGTGTCGAAGGAACGGGGACGCCATTTGCGCGCAAGGACCAGATAACTCATGAGCTGTACCGACCACAAACGGTAATTAAAGAGGCGAGCCTGACTTCGGCACTAGTTCTGCACGACTATGGCTGCTTCGTTCCCGACCTGACCAGGTTTGCCGCCGAACCATGCGAAGGGGCCCGCCAACCTCAATTCTAGCAGGGCTAGCCGCGAGCGCGGGGATCAAAGTCAAACCATAGGTCATCACGCGGGAAATACAAGGCTGCGCGAGCAGGCCGGCCATCCAGAGCACTAACCTGTTCGCAGTAGCGTGCCAATTGCGTTGTGTATCGCGCCAGCATCCGTTGGCCAAATGCTTCCCGGCTCTCATCGCTTGCCGGACGTCCAGTTTTGTAATCAACAACCAACCATCCAGATTCGTCGGATATAGCCAAATCAAGCACCGAAACTTTTCCCGCAGCATCCAGTAAGACCCATTCCCGACGTGCATCTAGGCTCAGCAATAAATCCCGTCCTCGTTCATTCGTGATCATCGCCAACAAGGTCTCAAGGACCTCGTGCGCTAGGTCCGCGATCTCTTCTTGAGGCAAACCGAGCTGTCGACATTGCAATTCGATGCGTCCGCGCTGTGCTTGCAGTGTGTCAGCGCTCCATCCTCGACCCGACTGTCGCCCCAAATGATCTAGCCACGAGTGGATCAACGTGCCTAGGACGCGATCATGGGACTTGATCGCCGGCCACGCAAAAGCCTGCGTATAGCCCTGTCCCGAGGCTACTGTCTTGGCCAGACCTTGCTCAGTTTTTTCGGCCTGCATGCTCAGTGCAGTCAACTCGCGTCTCAACAACTCTGATCCGCGATGCGCAGGTGTGGGCTCCAACGCCTGATCGCTATGCTGCAAATCGGTTGGCACCTGTACAGAAGGCCAACTTGACCACAGTCGACTGAGCAAACTACCCGAGGCGGGCTTCGCAACCGCGCCATCCTTGGTCGCAAACTCGGCCACGAGATGCAATCGTTGCTTGGCGCGGGTTGCCGCAACATAAAGCAACCGGTCCACCTCGTAATCCCCTCGACGCTTTTCACGCAAACCAAGGTAGCGTGAAATCGGGTCATGACCCTCTCGGGCGCGAGGCTTAATCGGTCCGAGCATCAGCTTTGAACCAACCTGCTCGAAGTAAACAAGCGGTACGCGATCGCTCGTCGGCCCATGCTGTAGCCCATACAAAATTACCGATTCAAACTGTAGCCCTTTGCACTTGTGCATTGTCATCACCTCAACGGCTTGCGCGTCGGTTCCAGGTGAGGCAAATAATTTCTTCATTTGTTTTTCAAGCGCCCCAATGTCTAGCCCACCGTAGGGAGCCAAGCGCTCAATTAACGCAAACAAACTTTCTGCGTCGAGCAAGTCAGAGGGCGACAGCGCTAAGGCCGGACCACCAAGATCGCGCCACAATCGCTGCAGGCGTGAGGCAAAAGGCAATACATCATCCGCCTCTAGGGCCTCTAACAAAATCGGCGCTACCGCACGCAGCCGCTTAAACTCAGAGGGTTCTAATATTTGCTCGGCCAAACACCCTCGCCCGTCCTCCGACACGCGCAAGACACGATGTAATACCTGTGGAACAGCTTGTCTAGGATATTGTGCAAACAGCGCATGCAGGCTATTCAACGAAAGGCCGCAATAGCCTGAGCGCAGGATAGATACCCAAGCTGCCCGATCGCCAGGATGGGTCACGGCGCGAACAACCTGCACCAGATCGATCACATACGGTCGCTTATCGAGCGGCACTAAATCCACAGCTCTGCATGCAATCCCCGCTTGCGTCAGCAAGCGCGTCACATCATTGAGGTGAGACCGCGCACGAACCAACACGGCAACAGGATGCTCGGCGTTTGGAAACTGGGCGAGCGCTTCGCGCACCAAGTCGACCACAATGCTCTCGGTGCTGCGCGATGATCCAACCCATGCATGATGAAAATGCACGGCATCACCCTGAGCAAGTTCTTTAAAAGGTTCTGACTCTGCATAGGAAATCGCCCCGACTTCAGCGTCATCTTCCTGCGGAAACATCGGAGCAAATGTTTGATTCACCCAACGCACAATGCCCGCTTGCGAACGAAAGTTATCGCTGAGTTGCAAGTATTCTGGAATCAGGCTGTCATCACGAAAGGCTCGTAGACCGTGGTCTCGAACTTGCAAAAACAAACTAACGTTCGCTTTGCGAAAGCGATAGATCGACTGCATCGGGTCGCCAACAAAAAACACCGTCCGCCCATCGTCAGGCTGCCAACCTGCAGTGATTTTTTCAATTAACTGGATTTGTGATTGGCTGGTATCTTGGAACTCATCAATCAATAGGTGCTGAATGTTGGCATCAAGCCTTAGAAGCAACTCAGTCGGCTGATCAACGCGCCCCAACGCCAAATCCGCTCGCCTCGCGATCTCAGTAAAGTCAACTTCACCAGCCTGCATAAACTGCAGCGTCAGTTGTCCAGCAGCCAAACGCAATGATTGCAATTGCGCCTGCAAGATTTCCCATTGGTCCGCGCTAAAGACTGGGTCAGGTGTTTCGGTGATCTCCGACAAGCGCTCGACCCATTCCGGCACCGGCTCCACACGAAACCGTTCAAGCCATTGCGCAAACGCCTTTTTTGCAGGAGCAAACTCTGCCGCGGGTGGAAACCCAATCTTTACACTGATCTGCGAGCGAACTTTTCCATCATTAGTGAGCAATAAGGCGGCCAAGCCTCGCCAACGGCCGAGCTCTTCAGCCGTCGCGTCGAGACGCTCGCCATCCCAATCCAGCAAAGCACACACTGGATGACGCGGTGTATCCGGACTCAAGTTACCAGCCGCAATACGCGCCAAAGGCGCTAATTCCTGCGACCATCCAGCTGGCATCACCAAGAGCAAGCGCTCGAGCTGTTGCGACACGGTTTGCTCAAAATTTTCTTCCAAGAGCAGGCGATCATCGCCCTCTTGCAGCAGGGACAACCATTGATCTCGCTGAGCAAGCATCCCCGCTAATGCGTTGCAAGTCGCCTGCACATCCAGATCCATGTGCTCGAGCAACCGCCGAACACCTTCATCCTCACCAGCCATCGCAAGAGTCGCACGTGCGGCAGCCTGATAGTGGATCTCAGGATCCTCCGCAACAACGGGCAATCCACCCATAGACGAGAGCCAAGGCATGCTGCGAACCAAACCCGAACAGAATGAATCAATGGTTCGAATCGCTAACCGTGCTGGGTACTCAAGCAGGTTCCAACCAAACTCCTTGTCACGCGCAAGCGCTCCGCGAGCAAGCAACCAGCTGCGCCTGTCGTGCTCAGCCTCTGGGGGATCCTGTAAGACAAGCGCATCCGAGAGCTTTTTGAGCACCCGATCATGCATCTCGGAAGCCGCCTTCCGCGTAAACGTAATGGCAACGATTTCCTCTGGCCGCTTAACGGTCGCCAACAATGCGAGGATACGATCCGTTAACAATTCTGTTTTCCCAGAGCCCGCTGGCGCTTGCACTAAAAACGAACGACGAGGATCCACCGCACGCGCACGGATTGAGGCGTCTGACGGTTTGCGCTCAGGCGTCATCATCGCTGCCCTCCTGAGTGTCTTCTTCGCTCTGATCGAAATATCTCAGCAAGGGCAAGATATCGCAAAATGCTAAGTCTGCACCCTTCCAGGACTGATTAACCGCCTTGCCCTGCACAAACTCTTGCGCGAGCATATCAATCACTGCACGCAGTCGCTCAAGCAAACAAGACCAATCCGCATCTGCGTACTTGGCTTTGGAAAGGGTCTTTAAGCCGCTAAGACCCTGCTCATCGTGTTCGGCGAGGCCTACAGTTTGGGAGCCACGCGCATGCAAACGCACCAACATTAACGCGCTGATGCGATGACTCGCTTCGCGAGCGGCACCTCCCTCGGCATTTAGCATCGCCGCATAGAGGGGCACTTGTAGATTAACTGGACGCGCACTTTCCCAGTCCTTCAAGACGCTCGGCAAAGATCGTCCGGTCTTGTAGTCAATCACTGCAAGATGCTTCGTTCCATCTCCCTGATCTTCGGATACGAGATGATCTAAACGATCTAGCCTGACATCCAGCACCAGGCCATTCAGATTGAGTTGGCGCTTTTGCTCAATTTCCTGGGCAACGAACGGGGCCCGATCTGCCTCTTTAAGCAACCAATCATGCACAACACGAATTGCGCGACCAATTTCAAGTTCGCGCAAGGTGGTGTCGTACGCACTGAGTTCTTTCGTTGCGACAGCGTTCACAATCCTTTCAAGCTGTGGCAAAAGAGTAGCGTCGTCAATTGCCAACTGCAGACCGCTTTGGTCACGCAACGACTCCCAAATCCGCTCCATCACACCATGTAAAAATTTTCCACGCAGCGCCATTTGTGGCAGCTCGCCATAGGCTGGCAAACCCTTCACGCCCAAGCGATACCGAAAGAATGCCCACAAGGGATTGATGGCCTGCGTCTCCAGCACTGAGACTCCACCTTGTACTTTTTCGTTGGCTGCTAGCGGTGGGCCTTGCTCATCCTTCCAGACTTCTAAGATTGGAGAAGTCCATTGCAAAAAAGGCGACAGACTCGGATCGTTGGCAGCCTCAATTGGGGCCAGGGCTTGAATCAATGGAGAGGGGCGAAGCTCCCGCTCCCCCTCGAAGCGAGGCGAGCTCACGGTCACACTAGGCGCAACCTTGCACAAGTTTGCAAAAATTTGCTGTGCCCACTGACTTTCCCGCTCGGGCGTTGCCCGAGGTGCCTGCGCCCGGCGTAACGCCGCCATCGGAATCAAGGGATTGGGTTTAGTCGCCGCTGGTAGCACCTCATCGGTCAAACCAAGTATCCAGACACCGTCCCATTGCCCCCCTTCTGCTTCAAGCAAACCCAAGACATCGAGTCGAGCAGTCGGATCACGTTGCGGTTGAAACAGGGTTGCCCGGGCTAAACGCCCCAGAATGCTCAACGCCTCAGACGCCTGCACCGAGGCAAAGAGCGCACTCAACGATTCAAAGCGCTCTAGCAAGGCATCAATCGCCTCAAGAACTTGATACATCGCTGAACTCTGCGCACCACGCCCAGGGAAACCCAGCGTCGCCAAGGTGGCCCTGAACACATCGGACCACCGATACAACGACATACTGCGAGGAAGCGTTTGCCAATCCTGCCATGCGCGATGCCAAGCGGGGGAAAGCTGATGTAGCGGCTCAATTGCAGAGCTCCACGCTGCAAGTGAAACATGACTCACCTGCCAATCTCGCCACCCTGCATCAACCATCGCGCGCGCGCCCTGCTCTGCGCTGTGCCCCATGCAGTAACCCGATAACAAAGCCGCACCAAGATCAGCAGGAGCGGCGCCCAGCTGCTCCTTCATCAACACAAAAGTACGCAACCACGCAACGGCAGCACGACACGCCGCCCAGTCAGATAGGGGCCTAGCAACGGCCACGTTAAACGCATGAACAGGAACACCTTCCTCATCACCCAACCCTTGCTCCAGCACTCGCCGAGCAAAGGCTGCCTGCGCATCTAATGACACGGCAACGATCGCAAAGCGCCCAGAAGGCTGACTATCGAGCTGTGCGCGTGCCCAAGCTACTGCGGCCTGCCACTCAGACTGCGCCGTTGGCGCCTCAACGCGCACTATCTGCGACGTTTGTGAAAAATCCTCTACCAGCGTTGAGACCTCAACCCCGCGCGCGGCAAGTGCCTCTAGCAAAACGCCCATACGTGGAGAAATTTCAGTGAAGCCTGCAAGCACCACTTTTGCGGGCAAGGGCAGACCGCCCTCTACATGGTGAATCAGTCGTGTCAGTGCAGTGCTTGCATCGAGCGCGTCGAGCGCATGCAAGCGCTCTCGGTAGGCATCGCGCCAATGCCGAAACTGGTCATATTCCTCGGTGTGTTCATGCTCAAAAACCTTGATCTGCCACTCTTCGATCAGCTGGTCTGCCCCAAGCGCGATCGCTGCGGCCTGATGGACATCTAGCAATGCATCATCGCCCTCACACCTTTCAATTACTTGCGCCCAGACTAGTTGCGCCTCAAATCCATCAAGCTGCCGTGCATGGGGACGCAACAACTCTTCGAACCCTGCACGACCTAGCTGATGGGTCACCCATCCTGACCATGGCATGATTTCTGGGATTTCAGCCACAAGTTGGCCGCGGGCAGACTGCTGTTGTGCCAACAACTGAATTAGCCTGCGCGCTAGACGATTGTTCACCGTCAACACCGATACATCTCGCGCGGCGTTCGCCCCGAGGTTCGATGCGTGCACGGTAGGATATTGCGTCAGGGTGTGCATAGCACTACGCTCAGAAGCCGCATAGGGCGGCAATGCTATCCCAGTTCAGACGCATGCCTGGCGTTGTGTAGCCGATTAAGCCTGCAACGAGAACAAGGCAGAGCATCGCCCCCCCTAGCAGCCAAATCAAACGTCGTTTTGTACGTACTTGCATAACACCTCAAGTGGACTAACCGACTTTAGCAAGTTGTTGCACATTAATGGGGCTCTCACGTACCGGCAAGCATAGCGCGGCAGCCATCAACGCAAGCAAGATCCCTATCCACCACACCAAGTCATAACTTCCGGTCACGGCCTGCACCCGACCCCCGAGCCAAACGCCCGTGAAGCTTCCGAGTTGATGACCCAAGAAAACCATACCCGACAAGGTTGCAGCAAAGCGCAGACCATAGATTTGCCCAATCAGTCCTTGGGTCAGAGGAACAGTACCCAACCAAAACACACCCATCCATGCCGCAAAAACATAAACGACCCAAGGGGATGTTGGCATGACGAGAATCCAAATCAGGCCAACAGCACGCAAGGCATATAAGCCCGCCAGTAAATTCTTCTTGCTATGCGTTCCGCCGAGTTTGCCCGCAGTGAACGAGCCAAAGACATTAAACAAACCGATCAATCCGATCGCGAAGGCGCCGGTACTTGCATTTAAACCTTTGTCCACCACGAAGGCAGGCAAATGCAAGGTAATGAAAGCCGTATGAAAACCACAAACAAAATAGCCCCAAAACAAAAAATGGAAAGTTGGGTGCTTCAACGCCTGCCCGATGGCGGAGAACATCGACTGCTGAGGTCCGGTATTTGCCCCAGGCTTGCCCCGCAAAAACCACGCCAAAGGAAGTGTCGCCGCAAGCACCATGGAAAGAACAAGGTAGGCACCGGTCCAGTCCAACGAATCAATCAACAATTGGCCCGTTGGCACAACAAGGAATTGGCCTAGCGACCCACCCGCGCTTGCAATGCCCATCGCAGTGCTGCGCGACGACAAAGGAACGGTGCGTGCAATGACAGGCAAAATCACTGCAAAGGTCGTGCCAGCCTGCCCAAGCCCGATCAGCACTCCAGCGCTTAAATAAAACTCTAGCTCGGTCGAGGAAAAGCGCGTGCCAAGCAACCCGACCGCATAGAACGCAGCGCACAGCGCAATCGTTCTACCCGAACCGAGTCGATCGGCCATCATGCCCGCGCCAATTGCACCAAAGCCCCAGACAAGGTTCTGCAGGGCAAACGCCATGGAGAAAACTTCACGCCCCCAGCCAAGCTCAAGTCCCATTGGCTGAATGAACAAACCGATCGTGGCGCGGATGCCCATCGCAAGCAACACGATTAAGGTACCAAGCAAGATCGTTCTGAGAGCCAGAGGGTTATCGAGCAAGCCTGGATTACGTTCTTCTGCGTGTTGCGTCATGGTGAGATGCTGCGAAAAGGAAAATGAATGGCGCCGCCGAGACGAATCGAACGTCCGACTCCCTTCTTAGGAGGAAGGTACTCTATCCACTGAGTTACGGCGGCTTGGTTCTAGTTTAGCAAGGTGCGCCACTTTCAGCGCTACCACTAGCCCCTCGGGTGATGCTGAGCGTGCAACGACTTGAGTCGCTCACGCGCAACGTGTGTGTAAATCTGCGTTGTCGAGATATCGGCATGCCCCAGCAGCATCTGCACCACCCGCAAATCTGCCCCATGATTAAGCAGATGGGTCGCAAAGGCATGACGCAACACATGTGGCGACAAAGGCGCCTTTACACCTGCCAATACCGCGTATTTCTTAATGAGCAACCAGAAAGACTGACGCGTCATCGGTCCGGCCCGCGCCGTCACGAATAAAGCGGGTGCCGTACGCGCCCCCATTAGAGCCGGGCGTGCTTCTTTCAGATAAGTCGTTATCCAATGCGCTGCCTCTGCACCGAGAGGCACGAGGCGATCTTTACCGCCCTTACCTTGGACCACACGCACAACCCCGTCCCCGAGGCTCACATCGAGCACAGCCAAACCAACCAACTCTGACACCCGTAACCCCGTCGCATAAAGCACCTCTAACATTGCGCGGTCGCGCAAGCCACGTGGTGTGTGCAGGGGTGGCTGTTTAAGCAAGGATTCAACCTGCCCTTCAGACAAAGTCTTGGGGATCCGCAAAGCCTGCTTAGCCGAAGTGAGCTGTAAACACGGATCGGCAGAAACACGCTGATGCCGAAGCGCCCACAGGTAGTAACGGCGTAGCGTTGCGAGCCGTCTATTCGCAGTGCTTGGTTTGGTTTCCGCGTGTTTGGCAGCAAACCAAGCC
>CAIYWO010000417.1 GCA_903929925.1 uncultured beta proteobacterium
CACTTACGCACTTACAGCAGCTTTCCAAGATTTACGCGTTAACCAAAACACGTTGTTCTCGCAGACCAGATTCAGAGCGTACGACGCAGCGGGCAATGCTGAAGTAGGGCTGAATTTGAATCGCTTCTTCATAAGCTATGACGGGCAGCAGCTCCCATCGCCGGATGCGGCACCAGTCTTCACTACACTCACGGATTACACAACTCAACGCTACATTGAATCGCAGCTATATTCAGGCGGCTATTTTGATACAGGAGGCGCAGAAACAGTTCACGAATGGCAAACACGTGGCCAATACTTGTACTTTTCGTGGCCGAGGGATGGTATGTCAAAAGCGACTCGCGTAAATGTCCACACGGGCTTCGAGAACGCCACTGATGTGAGTCAAATGCGCTTGTTGCTCTTCGATCACAGCAGGCAAGTGGCGAAAATCCAAATTCAAGATGGACGTGTGGTCGATGTTTTGTTGGAAGACGCTTGAGAGAAAAATAAATGAATTGCAAACGCAAAACCAAGAAAAAGAGACCGGTTAAGTTGAGGTCCTCAATAGACGGCTTGATCGACTGTGCTGCTCACACAAAAGAGGCAAAGGATTAAAACTGCCAGGCGAAGGAAAGAAGAAAATTTATTATTGATAAATGGATTCATACAACAAAAAATTGCGAAAACTTCCTCGAGGCGCTACGTATTTGAATGAGTTGACAGACATCGGAAAAACTGCATTTGGACACTATTATCATGGCACATATCCTAGTGATCATATACCAAAACTCAAACCTTACCAATCGTGCATCTTGAACGTCGACAAGAGCAACGAGCCAGGTTCACACTGGATCGCGCTGGCTCGTGGGAGCGGTACAGAATGCTACGTATACGACAGCTTTGGAAGACGAGGAGTGTCTCTCATTCCAGCATTAAAATGGAAGACGCCAGGACGTGTGATTGATAGTGACCGTGACGCCGAACAGGAAATTTATGAAGCAAATTGTGGAGCTCGTTGTCTGGCTTGGTTACATGTGTTTTACACGAAAGGAGTTAAAGTAGCTTTATCAATTGAAAGATAAATAAATGAACAAATTCCTCGATGACTCAGGCACAAATATCAGTGATGGCACAGCAGTCATATACGCCGCGACCATTGGCGCTGCGAATTTAGAAGCTAGCATGCCAGTGAAGACCAATGCGACGAAACAACTAGTATCGACGAAGTTAGACATCAGCGATGTGAACAATCTACAAACAACACTTAATAATACAATATCCAACCCCTTTGCCGGCGAATTGTCAGCACATTCGTATGTAGCGACTCAAGGCAACCCTAACAAACGCATTCGTGTGACCGAAGATACTATCACTTCAGACAACGGTGCGGTTATAGCCATGAATACAGCCAATACCATCAACCTGCAGGCAACGAGCGTCCTCGTGAATGGAACAGTGCTACCCAGTGCAGCTAATCAGACACTCAACATCACTTTTAATTCAGTGACAACATCCAACATACAATCAGGAACGACAGGGGTCAATATTGCGGGTAATACAGTATTAACAGGAAACCTGAACGTGACTGGGACGATCTCGGGTTTTACGAATATAACCAACCCTACGGTGTCAATAACAGCGAACAACTCGATCGTTCTAGATTGCGTGACTAGTGTCCTTGGTTTAACCGGCAACGACGTGTCCATTAACGGAACGAACACCAATCCACTCGCCACTTCAATCATGTTTAATGGCAAATCACAATTCAATAACAGTTTGAATGTGCTAGGCCCCCTTGTTACTTCTGGAGATGCCACTTTCAATTTCGGCGTAGTCCAGATGAATGGTTCGACTGTTAATATTCTGAATAGCGGAACTACCACCATTAATCCAACAGGTGCTTTAACATTGAAAGCATTCAATTGCACGGGTGCTCTTGCTATGAGGACTAACAAGATAACGGGATTAGGAACACCTACTGCTGATCCAGACGCGGCCAACAAAGAGTACGTAGACGATCAAAAAGGCGTGACATCTGTGTACACAACAAGCACACTGCCTACGGCGGTTGGTAAAACAGGACAGATTGTGTATGTGTCGAACGAGGGCAACATGGCATTCTCGAACAACACAACATGGATAAGAATGATTAACAGTACGGCTGGATGGGTTCAGCCGTCGATGACGAGTACGACGACACCGGCGCCTTTCATCGTCACGAACAACTCGACAGAGGCACCATGGGTGCCATGGAAAGGATTCGATGGCGTATTGACGGCCACGGGGAACTGGTGGCATACGGTCACAGGCGCTTTTTCGGCAAGTGGGGCGTATATAGGGCCTGCGACGGGAAAGGCAGGAGTCCCAAACCAAGGCACATGGTTAGTATTGGAAATGGATAGATCGATCCCGATTCGAAGGTATCAGCTGTATCCACGATTCGACAACACGAGTGGAAGTGCGAAAAGTTGGCATATCATATACTCCGTCGATGGTGTGACCTACAGCGTCGCCGACACGAAAGTTACACAAACAATGACACCAGGCACGCCAGTCGATGTCACATTCGCCAGTCCTATCTCCGCTAAATATTGGGGCGTTCAGGTATACGAGTCGCAAGATTCCTACATGATAATTCAAGAGCTTAGGTTCATTGTTTAATAAAATTTATTGTTTAAACAATCACTTTTTCCCCATCAATTTCGAATTCGTTATATTGTGTGCCTTTTTTCCACTCTGTGATAGGTGGATAGACTGTAAACGGCCTGTAGTTCATCGCGATACGTTCCACGGCCTCTTTCAGCGATTCAAGATCTTGGTTGTTTCTGATCACGAAATACTCGTGGAAACGACGAGAAGGGTGTACAAGATTCATGTGCATCAGCTCAGTAAACAGCCGTTTCTCTAGCACTTACTTCAATTCGTTGCGGCTTCGCCAGCTCTCTCGTCTTGTCCGAAAGCTTAATTAACATCCAGATGTGAAAGCCCTGAGGCCAGCAGATGTGATACGCATTGAGTCTCTTGCGGACATCGATTGACCTGCCTATTTTTACCAGTCTGATGCCCTTTTTCGTCGGCGGATGCTCAGAAATGATGTATATGCCAGCATTCGACTTAAAATTGCGAGCTGCGAGTTCAGAAATGTAAGCGAGGGGCATCGTTTTATTTTTCTGACAGCTCGAAAAAGCTATGCTTTGCAGCGAAAGCAGAGACCGCACAGCTAACACAACGCTGGTTGTCGCTGACCCCACAATTGTTAAATACGTCTGGAAATACCATGTCCATTACACACATGTTATCTATCGATCACAGATAGCACAGCCGCATTCGTGGCCGAGTGGTTAACGTTCAGGTCGTAGTCAAGGTTCGAGTCCCGTCGAATGCAAGAATATTTTTGTAGTCCGTCTATTTGCTATTGTATCAGTAGTCAATGTATGTCCTCTCGAGCAGTGTAAAAGCTGATGAAACTGGAACGTTACAGAATGGCCCCTGTGCGCAACAAATCGAGAACATATCACTTTTTTTGTGCTGCAGTTCGAGTCGAACGAGATCACCCAGTTCTCAATTTCCAGAGCTTCTTTTTGTTTTGACATTGGGAAATAACGCATTATTTCCAATGTACTCCAGTAGTCCCGTGCCACTTACTGTACGTGCTCATATTATACCATCTCGTCGCTGGATTACGTTGGATGGTTCCGCCTTTATCTGAAACAAAAAGAGTTCCCACGCCGGGATTTGAACCCGGGTCTTGCGGGTGAGAGCCGCATATCCAACTAGACTACGCGGGAGTGGACAGCTTCTAACAAACTGCCAGATCACGCAAAGTGGATAAACGAAAAAGTGGTCACAATGGGGCTTGAACCCATGACCAATGGCTTATTAGACCAACGCTCTACCGACTGAGCGATGCGACCAACTGTTGCGCTAAAATACAAAGAGCGCGTAAAAAAAGTTCCAGCCGGCAGGGGGGTTCGAACCCCCGATCTACCGCTTACGAAGCGGTTGCCTTGCCACTTGGCCATACCGGCTGTTGCGGTGCAGTTCTGATATGTCCAAAAAGGAATACCCCTGGCGGGACTCGAACCCGCAACCCCCAGATTAGAAGTCTGGTGCTCTATCCATTGAGCCACAAGGGCTTGGTTTTTACTTCAATTATCTTGCCAGTACTAGACATGTCTCAGTGGCGCAATGGATAGCGCATCGGTTGGGGGTTCGAGTCCCCCTTGG
>CAIYWO010000418.1 GCA_903929925.1 uncultured beta proteobacterium
CGCAATACCAATACGCGCACGTTGTCCGCCAGAGAACTGATGCGGGTAACGCTGCATATATGCGGGATCGAGACCGACTTGCTTCAGTAAATTCGCTACATAATCACTGACCTCTGCGCGGTCAATCAAGCCGTGTACGCGGGGAGCTTCTCCAACAATATCAAGTACGCGCATCCGCGGGTTAAGCGAGGCAAATGGATCTTGAAAAATAAGTTGTATGGGTCGACGCACCCCACTGTGTGTTTCGAGCGGCAATCCGCGATAGCGCACAGTACCCTCGGTTGGAGTGTGTAAGCCGCAACCTAGTCGTCCCAGTGTTGACTTGCCGCAGCCAGACTCCCCGACAAGACCGACTACTTCCCCTTGGTGAATACTGAACGACACGTGATCGACTGCATGCACGGTATGGGCTTGAACATCTGCGCCAATCGTTCGTGCAATTTTTTCAAAAATATCGAGCTTTCGACCAAAGCGCTTTGAGACCTTTTCAAAGGTTAATAATTCAGTCATCGCGATACCTCGCTATGCCTAGTCACGTGTCCAGGCATAAGAGGATGCCAACAGCGCACCTGATGGGCACCAAGGGAAGAGATATCGGGCATCTGAGAGCAGGCGGCTTGTGCATAGTCACAGCGCGCAGCAAAGGCGCACGATGCGCCCAGTTCAGTGATGGACGGTGTAGCACCTGGAATTTGTCTTAAGCGCATACCAGGTTTTGTTGTCGTCGGTACGGAGTCAAGAAGCCCTCGGGTGTAGGGATGGCGTGGATCGTTTAATACGGCCTCAGCAGTGCCGTATTCGACAATTCGACCCGCGTACATCACGGCAATATGGTCTGCTAAGCCAGCCACGACAGCAAGATCGTGTGTAATCCAAATCAGTGCTGTACCGGAGTTGCTAACCAGCTGTTGCATCTCGTACAAAATTTGGCCTTGTACCGTGACATCCAGTGCAGTGGTTGGTTCGTCGGCGATGATGAGGTCCGGACGATGGAGCATCGCAATCGCGATCGCAACGCGTTGCCGCATCCCACCCGAAAACTGATGAGGATATTGCCCAATTCGCTCGGAAGGGGATGCGATGCCCACTTTACCTAAGACATCAACCGCACGGCTGCGAGCAACCGCCTTACTGACGGCCTCGTGCGCGAGCACAGTTTCGACCATCTGCGTCTCAACGGTCAGCACAGGATTGAGCGTCATCATTGGATCTTGAAAAATCATGGCGATTCGCTTGCCACGCAACTTTCTCAGAGACTCTTGATCACACCCTACAAGTTCTTGTCCATCAAAGATAACGCTGCCTGAGGCGATACGTCCGGGAAGATCCACGAGTCCGAGAATAGAAAAGCCTGTCACCGATTTGCCAGAACCTGATTCGCCCACCAGTCCAAGTACTTGACCGCGTGCGAGCTCGAGCGAGACATCCGCTACCGCAGGGAGTAAGCCGTTGCGGGTATCAAATTCTGTTCGTAAATTTTTAATGGAAAGTAAGTTTGTCATCGTGAGAGCCTCGGATTCAGGATGTCACGCAACTGATCACCAACGATATTGATCGCAAGGATTGTTATCAACAAGGCGATCCCAGGATAAACGCTGATCCAGTATTTTCCGGACAGCAAATATTCATAGCCGTTCGAAATCAATAAACCTAAAGAGGGTTCCGTTGCGGGCAAGCCAAGGCCCAGGAAGGAAAGGGTGGCTTCCAGGGCGATAGCATGCGCGACTTGGACTGTACCAACAACGATCAGGGGCGCCATCGCGTTGGGAAGCAAGTGCCGCAACACAATACGCGAGCCTTTCAGACCAAGTGAACGTGCGGCCTCGACATACTCTTTGCCTCGTTCGACCAAAGCGGCTGAGCGTGCAGTACGTGCATAGTAGGCCCATTGAACACTGACCAGCGCGATGATGATTTTGTCGACACCTTTACCAAGCACTGCAAGTAATACAAGTGCGACCAAGATTGCTGGGAAACCAAGTTGAATATCGACGATGCGCATGATGACTTGCTCAAACCGTCCGCCTAAATGAGCAGCCAGCACCCCCAACACACTGCCGATCACGAGCGCAATGATGCCGCTCGTTAAGCCAACATAGAGCGATACGCGGAGTCCGTAAAAAATAGCGGAAACCATATCGCGTCCTTGACCATCGGTGCCGAGCAAATAGTGTTGTCCGCCCAGTCCGACTTCGCCAGGGGCTAAGCGAGCATCCATAAGATCTAGTTTGGAGAGATCATAAGGATTCTGCGGAGAAATGAGAGGTGCAAACACCGCAATAAAGATCACCGCAATCAGAACGACTAAGCCAATCAATGCGACGGGGCTTTCGGCAAACTGACTGCAAAGGCGTTTGAAAGGCGTTTGAACCTTTGCTATTTTTTGCACTTGTTCGGTCATCCGTGTTGCTCCGATATACGAACGCGCGGATCGAGCAAGGAGTAGAGGATGTCGACGACAAGGTTAATAATGATGTACATGCACACAACCACTAAAAGGTAAGCCACCACAATCGGTCGGTCGAGCTGAAAGATAGAGTCGATGACGAGTTTGCCCATGCCAGGCCACGCAAAAATCGTCTCTGTCACAATTGCGTAAGCAATCACGGAGCCAAGCTCTAGCCCAATGACGGTCACTAAAGGGATAAGAATATTTTTCAGCAGATGCACCCCGATAACGCGAGAGGTTCTCAAACCTTTCGCGCGAGCAAATTTAATGTAATCAAGCAGGCTTTGTTCA
>CAIYWO010000419.1 GCA_903929925.1 uncultured beta proteobacterium
CGCTCCAATGCATCGTAAAACGCAAGTTCGGCTTCTTCAGGGGTGGCAAAGATGATGGGCAAGATGGGCAGCCTAGTGGGCGTGCACAACCGTACCGGGTGCCAGACGGTATTCCGTGCTGCAGTAGGGGCATTTGGCAGTGCCAGTTTTTGCGACATCAAGAAAGACACGTGGGTGCATGCTCCAGAGGGGAGCTTTGGGGCCTGGGCAATGCAAGGGCAAATCATCGCCGGTGAGCGTGACCGCTTGTTGGTTTTCCGTAGAGCCAGATGCTTGAGTCATTGCGCGTCTCATGAAAATAACGTGTTAGGAAGATTGTAACAACTGCGCGGTCTACAATAGAAGGCACCGAGTATAAAAAAACCTCTTCAATGCCCGCATTGTTGTTTGTTGTTGACCTGATACGTGACTGCTGCCTCATCTGACCGGATCGCTTTACGTGAACTAAGACGTCGTGCCTTTTTCGATGGTGCGCGAACCATTTCCCCGGGACTTGTGGCGCTGGCGATTTGGGGCGTTGTGACGGGCGTCGCGATGGTGAAGTCTGGGCTGTCCGCGCCCGCGGCGGCCGTGATGTCACTGCTCGTTTATGCCGGCTCCGCTCAGCTGACGGCAATTCCGTTATTGGTCGTCGGTGCACCCCTTTGGCTGATTTTTGGTGCAGGCATCATCGTGAACTTACGGTTTTTGATATTTGGTGCAGCAATGCATCCGTATTTCCAACACATGCCCTGGCCCAAGCGCTTGCTCTTGGGGTTCATGAATGTCGATATTGTGTTTGTCACGTTTATGGGGCGTTTTGGGAGCGCGCCGCAAAAGGGCAACACCGAGCAGCTTTGGTTTTTTATCGGCGCTACGATCCCCTGCTGGGTTGCTTGGCAAGTGACCTCGCTCCTGGGTATTACGCTGAGCGCCTCGGTTCCTTCGTCCTGGTCGCTCGAGTTTGCGGCGGTCCTGGCCTTGATGGCTTTGATGTTGCCCCTGATCAAAACCCGACCAGCCATTGTCTCTGTGCTGGCTGCGGGCGTCACAGCATGGCTGACCCAGCCCTGGCCGTTACGTATTGGGCTAGTGGCATCCACTGTCGTGGGTATTGCTGCGGGAATGTGGGCCGAGTCGCGCTTTGTGAAAAACACCCAGTCAGGGAGCGCACAGTCTTGATCAGTCAATCTTGGTATGTCTATTCTGCAATCGTGTTACTCGCCTCAACAAGCGTGATCTGTCGGACAGGGTATGTGCTTTTTGGGCACCTCTTGCCCTTGCCCGAGAGCCTGCAGCGCGCACTGCGCTATGCCCCGCTTGCAGCGCTGACGGGAATCATCGTGCCCGAGCTCCTGCCCTGGGACCCCGTTTTGGGGCCGCAGGTCGATTTAAGGCTGTTCGCCGCCGTTCTCGCGACGGCTTTGTTCTGCTGGACGCGTAACAGTTTCCTCTTGATTGCCTCGGGAATGGTGGTGCTTTGGACTGCACGTTGGGCGTTCCCTAGTTAAAACCCTCGGTTTAGTGGGCCAGCTGCGGTACACTGGTGGGTGATTTCTTAAATAATTCAATGACTTCAAACACTCAAACCGCAATACAGCCCGAGTTGGCAATCCCCACTTTTGCCGAGATTGGCTTGCATCCCGCCTTATTACAGGCGGTATCGGACACCGGATACACCACGCCTACGCCGATTCAGGCACAGGCGTTGCCCTCTGTGATGGCGGGCAACGATGTGATGGGTGCAGCGCAAACGGGAACCGGTAAGACCGCTGCGTTTACGCTGCCGATCTTGCATCGTCTGATGCAGCATGCAAATTCGAGTGCCTCACCAGCCCGACATCCAGTTCGGGCGTTGATTTTGACGCCCACGCGTGAACTCGCTGATCAGGTTGCAGAGAGCGTCAAGCGGTATGGCAAGCAGACAACGCTGCGTTCTGCTGTGGTGTTCGGCGGTGTGGATATCGGTCCTCAAAAAGAGGCGCTGCGAAATGGCTGTGAGGTCTTGATCGCGACGCCCGGACGGCTGCTCGATCACGTTGAACAGCGTAACGTCAACCTCGGTCAAGTCGGTATTCTGGTTCTGGATGAAGCCGATCGTATGCTGGACATGGGCTTTTTGCCTGATCTCGAGCGCATCATCCGTTTGTTACCGGCGCAGCGCCAGACGCTGTTGTTCTCGGCGACATTCAGTAATGAAATCCGTAAGCTGGGCCGTACCTACCTGAACAGCCCCGTTGAGATTGAAGTTGCCAAGCGCAACGCGACCGCCGACACCGTGACCCAGATTGCATACGCCATGGCGGGTGACGCGAAGCGTGCAGCGGTGGTGCATTTGGTCAAGTCGCGTGGGCTAAAACAAGTCATTGTGTTTTCGAACACCAAAATTGGTACAGGTCGCCTGGCGCGCCAGCTTGAGCTCGATGGCGTGCGCGCTGAGTCGATCCACGGCGACAAGTCGCAGGCCGATCGCATGAAAGCCTTGGATGCATTCAAAGCTGGCGAGCTAGAGGTGTTGGTTGCAACCGACGTGGCAGCTCGTGGCCTGGACGTCGCCGGCGTACCTTGCGTGATTAATTATGATCTCCCGCATAGCGCTGAAGATTATGTGCATCGAATCGGACGCACTGGACGTGCAGGTGCGAAGGGCGAAGCAATTTCATTGTTTGCACCCGCTGAAGAAAAATATTTGCTTGATATTGAAAAGCTCATCAAAGCGGCCATCACGCGGGCGACCTTGCAGATCCCAGGTGAGTTGATCGCACGCGCGTCAGAGCGCCCGGAGCGAGGCTCCCGCGGGGAAGGCCGTAGCGGCTCGGAGCGCCAGGGTGATCGAGGTAGTGAGCGTCATGCGCGCCCAAGTCGCTATAGTGCTCCGGCCAAGCCAATTGACGAGTTTTTTCTTAAGCCCTATGAGCCTTCCGCGGCAGCAGTGGCTGCTGCTGCGCAGGCCCCAGCTCCAACGACCAAGAAACCTGCCTTGCTCGGTAAGCGTCCAGTTGGCTTGTTACTTGGTGGCGTGAAGAAGCCTTGAGCCGCGTTGGCGGTTAGCGTTGGGCTCACTCAGCCGTGCGCGAGCAGGCTCAGTAAATTCTCTGGAAGGCCACACACCTGTGCTTTACCGGGAGCGCGCATTGCTTCGAGTAAGCGCTCAAGGTGTTCGATGTGCGGCAAGATTGTCCCCATAAATCGCACGTTGCCGCCATCCAAAATCCCGATGGTTGGAAAGTTTTCA
>CAIYWO010000420.1 GCA_903929925.1 uncultured beta proteobacterium
CAGGTATTCATTTCAGTGTCGCGACTCTTTCGAAGGCCGCGACAAAAGCCGCACCCTCATGTCCGGAACCTCCATGGCTACTCCCATCGCTGCCGGCGCCGCTGCCCTCGTCCGCCAGTACGGCCCATCATCTCGAGTGTGAGCCGCTGTGTTCGACGCCGACTGCTTGCGCAGGTACTTGAGGGAAGGCTGGTACCCGACGGGTTTCCCCATCTCTCGGCATTCCATGAACCCGTCCAGCGCGCTGTTGAGAGCGATGATGATGCAGGTTTTAAGCGCCCTTGTCTGTGTCGGCGGTTTGTGTGATTGTTGCGGCGCAGAGCACCGTGCCTTTGACTGGCGGGAGATCCAACACGCAACCGCTCGCACCCGCGCCATCACACGAGCAGGTCCCCTAACCAAACTTTGAAACAAAACCCTAAGCCTCTGATTTTTTTGAAGGGCCACGGCAAGATTCAACTGAACGAAGTTCTTTTCATCAACGTGTCTGCATCATCGCAGGCGCACGCCACAGCCGGCAGCAGCAACAGCAAGCTTTGGCTTCGCGACAATCAACCCATATCCAACTCAGCTGTTGTGCGATATGCGTTCACTGCTGTTGCAAACTCGCGCGCTAAAGTCACTCTGGCGTGGACTGATCCCGCGGCGTCACCCCTGGCTGACGTGGCGCTCGTCAACGATCTTGATCTGGTCGGTGGCTGCGCCCGCGCATCCGTCATCTTGGCCTGCTGATCCAAATGTTTCAATATCAGTCATGAAGTTTTTTGAGTTTTTGTTTTGCAGGTTGTGGTGCGTAACGGAGGCTTTGTCCGAGGCAATTCCCGATTGTTTGCATCATTCGGCGGCCGCGACTTCCTGAACAACCAGGTGCAGCCCCTGACTCCCTTCAATATTGCCGGCGCCAGCCTTGAGTGCCGACGACGTGCCGGCAGGAGCAAGTGGTGACCGAGCCTTTGGTTGAAGGCGAGCGCGTGGTTGTTGTCGTAACCGCCTCGCGTGTTATCTCCAGCACTCAGAACTTCTCTATTGTTTCCAATGGTACCAAGCATCTCACACACCTCACGGCACATGCATACCCAACGCAATTGCAGGATTGCTCTACGTGGGCTTGGACAACTCGTGTGGGGTCGATGGCTCCTGCTCGTCGCACGGCCTTTGCACTGAGAACCAATGCTCCTGCCAACAAGGATGGTCTGGTTTTAATTGTGAAGTGCGAAGCGAAACCTCGTGTCCCTTGTCTTGCAGCGGCAAGGGCTCTTGCAGCAGCGGCGGCGTGTGCTCTTGCAACACCGGCTACTACGGCAGTGGTTGCGAGTACTCTTTTTGCGCTCAACAGACCATCCAAGCTGATTCAGGCCGCGTCCTCGACCGCACGGCCAACGGTCCATTTCCGCTGATGACCGCCAAGCCTTGCTCTTGGATTATCAATGTGACCCAAGGCAAGCTGGCCACCGTTGCGTTGGAGCTGCTGCACGACACCAATCAGCGTTTCATGACGTTGGTCGTGGACGGTGGGTTCAGCGTGGCACAGGTCATGGACATGGCATTGGAGGACCTTGCTCCCCTGGTTCTTGGCACTACATTTCCCGTAAACTTTTTGAACATGTATCAATCTGCCAGTGTGTTGCCCATCAATTGCAGCAACGCGCTCTGGGCAGGAGGTAAATCGCCCACCA
>CAIYWO010000421.1 GCA_903929925.1 uncultured beta proteobacterium
GGCGCCCCCAAAGCGCTGCGTGCCTGCCGACGACACCATGACGGCAGATATTGCTTACCGCTTTGCCAGCGAAGGCGTGGGACTCATTTGGACCGGAGATTTTCAAAATGCGCGCCAATTATTGCAAGCACTGGCACGCCGCGTCGCGAAACGGCGCACCAAATTCGCCGACATGCCCTACCCAGAGCGCTTTCACCAGGTGCGGCTCGCACGTGCCCAGCGCGCACGCACCTTAGGGATGCTGTGCCTGCCCTTTGGCGCACACCATGCGCTGCCACACCGCCGAGCTCCAGATGTCCAACAAGCCTGCCAACAGGCGCACGGCGACAGTTCTGCTGGTTATGTCATGCCAATGACCGAACTGCTCGGCCTGATCAGTGCCTATGAGTGGCGCAAAACAGGTATTGCGATCCAGGGGCTCGACGCACCGATTCACGCCCACTACGGCGTTTTCGCCCCCACCCGCGCCGAATACCTGGAGCTGATTCGTCAAACAGCACTTCCCCATGTCCCCGTTAAAACTGCCTTTGATCTGGGTACCGGTACGGGTGTGCTCGCAGCCCTGCTCGTCAAAAAAGGGGTGGCGCACGTGATCGCAACAGACACGAGCGCCAGAGCGCTCGCATGCGCTCGTCAGAATATTGAGTCGCTGGGCCTCGCGAAACAGATCACTCTGAAACAAGTCGATCTATACCCGACTGGACGCGCTGATCTCGTGGTTTGCAATCCGCCCTGGCTACCAGGACGACCCGCATCCCCCTTGGAGCATGCTATTTATGACCAAGACCAGCATATGCTATTTGGCTTCTTGAACGGCTTAGCCGAACATCTCAATCCCAAAGGACAAGGCTGGTTGATCTTGTCAGACCTGGCCGAACACTTGCACTTGCGCAGCCGCGAGCAGCTCCTCGCGCACATCGAGGAGGCCGGACTCGTTGTGATGGCCAAGCACGATATTCGCCCCCATCACTCCAAAGCAAAAGACGAACAAGACCCACTTGCCGATGCACGGCAGGCAGAAACTACGTCGCTGTGGTGTCTGGGCGTCGCGCCGACTTAGGCCGAAAGGCCTTGACCACCTCGTCGCGTGTTTCGATATAGGGGCCGCCGATCAAGTCAATACAGTAAGGGACTGCGGCAAAAATCCCAGAGGCAACAACCGACCCGTCCTCACGCTTAAGACCTTCCAGGGTCTCACTAATGGCTTTGGGCTGACCCGGCAGGTTGATAATTAAGGCAGCGTGTTCAGCTGTTTCGCGCAATACAGCGACTTGTCGCGACAAGATGGCCGTCGGTACAAACTGCAAACTGATCTGCCGCATCTGCTCACCAAAACCTGGCATCTCGCGCGTGGCAATCGCAAGTGTTGCCTCAGGCGTGACGTCACGACGCGCTGGTCCGGTTCCGCCCGTCGTCAAAACCAGATTGCAATGTTCAACATCCACTAGCTCGACGAGTGCCGCAGAAATCGTTACTGCATCATCCTGAATCAGGCGTGACACAATCTCTACCGGAGTTTTCACGGCGCGCGACAACCAAGAGGTCAAGGCTGGAATGCCCTGATCTTCATATACACCTTTGGATGCTCGGTCTGACACAGACACTAAACCAATACGAATCGTGTCGGGATGGCGGGCGGTCGTCGTCATTTATTTACTCACGGCTTGTTGTTTGAATGCGCCAGATTATCACCCAAGTCGAGCGCGCAAGGCTTTGATCTCTTCCATCAAATCAGTCATTAACGCAGCTGCCTCTAGGTTGACATCAAAGTCGCGCTGCAAGCGCGATACCTGACGTGCTCGGCCTACATAATGGCTCTCGAACACCCAGTTATCTGGCTCACCCTGCTGCTCTAGGTTCAAGACACCTTCTTGCACGAGAGTGATCACCCACTCAAGCTGTTGATCGCACAGTCTTGCCAACTCATGGACGCTTACAGGGGCGTGGTCGTCCACGCTTACCGCTGAATACACTGTCATTGATTTCATGCTTGCACTCCAAGGTGGAGACGCGGATTGAATGCAGCCGCCTCCGCCAACTGTTGATACGCACGCTTAGCGGCCTCCGACTCTGCAGGTGGCCACACAACCTCCAACACCAGATACAAGTCACCTGCTGGATCACCCGGTAAGCCCTTACCACGCAACCGCATCTTGCTGCCTGAATGGCTGCCCGCAGCGATGCCGACTTCAACCACGCCTTCCATCGTAGGCGCGTGCACTTTCCCGCCCAGTGCTGCCTCCCACGGCGTCACAGGCAGTTTCATCGTCAGATCTTTACCATCCACTTGATA
>CAIYWO010000422.1 GCA_903929925.1 uncultured beta proteobacterium
ATCGCGCTGCGTATCCAGCGCGCGTGCCGCGAGATGGGTATCAAAACCGTGGTTGTGCATTCCGAGGCGGATCGCGATGCCAAGTACGTGCGTCTGGCAGATGAGTCCGTTTGTATCGGGCCGCCTGCTTCGCGCGACAGCTATCTGAATATGCCCGCTATTATTGCTGCGGCTGAGGTGACGGACGCAGAGGCGATTCACCCCGGTTATGGTTTTCTGTCTGAGAACGCAGACTTTGCAGACCGTGTAGAGAAGAGTGGGTTTGTGTTTATCGGTCCGCGTCCCGAGTCGATCCGTTTGATGGGCGATAAGGTGAGCGCGAAGAACGCCATGATTGAAGCGGGCGTGCCAGTCGTGCCAGGTTCCGCCGGCGCGCTACCCACTGATGACCAAGAAATTCTGCGTATCGCGCGTGAAGTCGGTTACCCCGTCATCATCAAGGCCGCGGGTGGTGGTGGTGGGCGGGGCATGCGCGTGGTGCATACGGAAGCTGCTCTCTTGAGTTCGGTCGTGATGACAAAGTCGGAAGCTGGGGCTGCGTTCAACAATCCCGAGGTATACCTCGAAAAATTCCTGGAAAATCCCCGCCACATCGAAATCCAAGTTCTGGCTGATGGCGGAAAAAACGCAGTGTGGCTCGGTGAGCGTGACTGCTCTATGCAGCGTCGTCACCAAAAAGTGATTGAAGAAGCGCCTGCGACGGGTGTCGATCGCAAGTTGATTGAGCGTATCGGTGAGCGCTGCGCAGAGGCCTGCCGCAAGATTGAGTACCGTGGTGCGGGTACGTTCGAGTTCTTGTATGAAAACGGCGAGTTTTATTTCATTGAAATGAACACGCGGATTCAGGTCGAGCATCCGGTCACAGAACTGATTACTGGAATCGATCTGGTTCAGCAGCAGATTCGTGTCGCAGCCGGAGAAAAATTCAGCTTGCGTCAAAAGGATATCGTATTCAAAGGCCATGCGATTGAGTGTCGTATCAACGCAGAGGACCCCTTCACTTTTGTGCCAAGCCCAGGTCGCATCACGAATTGGCATACACCGGGAGGCCCTGGTGTTCGGATCGATTCGCATGCTTTTAACGGCTACTTTGTCCCACCAAACTACGATTCAATGATCGCCAAGGTCATTACGTACGGCGACACGCGCGAGCAAGCCGTTGCACGTATGTCGATCGCGCTCTCTGAGATGGTGGTCGAAGGTATCAAAACCAACATCCCGCTGCATCGCGAGCTGATGGTGGACGGTCGTTTTGTTGAGGGTGGCACCAGCATTCATTATCTCGAACACAAGCTCGCCGAACGCCCTTGAGCGTCTCGGTGTGCGGTTTAGCCGGGCTGCTTAGCCCGGCTCACGGAAACTGTCATGCGTGAATTGGTATTGTTGTGTCCCGGATCTTTGGCTGAGCCGCTATCCGACGCACTTCTTGAAGCGGGCGCATTGTCAGTTTCCGTTGAAGATGCTGATCTGGATACAGATGATGAGCAGCCGCTCTTTGGCGAGCCTGGGAGCGAACCGAACACCCAAGCCTGGGCACGTAATCGTTTGATCGTTTTGCTGGCTGATGGCACTGATCCTGCCCAGTTGTTACTCATGGCACAGCAGGATTTAGACTTCACGGCTGACTTGCCTTGGCATTTGCGCGATGTGCCTGATGCGGATTGGGTCAGACTCACGCAGTCGCAGTTCGGTCCGATTCAAGTAGGCGAGCATATTTTGATTGTGCCGAGTTGGCATGCCGATCAAATGCCAACCAAGACCGAGGCAGGTTCTATCGCGATTCAACTAGACCCAGGCTTAGCCTTCGGGACCGGTAGCCATCCGACGACACATTTATGCCTTGAGTGGCTGGCGCAAGAGTTGCCAAGTGCTGCGACCGTCTTGGATTACGGCTGTGGTTCGGGTATTTTGGCGATTGCTGCGGCGATGCTGGGTGCTGGGCCTGTGACTGGGGTGGACATTGATGACCAGGCAGTGCAAGCCACACGTGACAACGCCATCGCGAATCGCGTTACGATTCAAGCAATGCTGCCAGACGGTTTAGCCGATGGCCAATTTGATGTGGTAGTCGCAAATATTTTGTCTAATCCCCTCAAGGTGCTTGCCCCAATGCTGAGCGCACGTGTGCGCTCAGGTGGTAGTTTGGTACTGTCTGGTGTCCTTGAGCGGCAAGCACAAGAGGTTGCACAAGCTTACGCGCCGTGGTTGCCGATGACGGTATGGCAAGCACGGGATGGATGGGTATGTTTGGCGGGCACGAAGCCCTAGGGTAGAGCGATGAGTCTAGTGACGCGTTGTCCAAAGTGCCAAAGTGACTTTGTCGTGTCGCTTGAACAATTGCGCGCGCACGATGGCTTGGTACGTTGCGGGCAATGTAAACATATTTTTAATGGTGAGGCTGCCCTTGTTAGCAACCTACCTACATTAACGAGTTTGGCGGCTAAGTCATCACCCCAGCCTGCTGTGTTGCGTCATCGCGAGCGGCAGGCGGCTGAGCCGACTCCCACGGTGCATGAACCCGTCTTGAACGATAGACGTGACGCTACTCCGGGAGAGCGCCCAGAGCCCACAATTAGTGTGCAAGGGGAGGCGCGACTGCGTGGTGATAACAGCGGCGTAGGGCGCACCCCACCAGGATTTTTGGCGGATGAGGAACAGAATGCTGGACTCAAGAATTTGATCTGGGGCTTTGCCAGTTTCTTTGCATTTGTTCTTTTGTTGGTTCAGCTCGCTTATATTTATCGCAACGATTTGGTGACAAGTATTCCTGGTTTGCGACCAGCCTTAAGTGTCTTGTGTGAATCATTGAAATGTGAAGTGAGCCTAGTCAGGCATCTTGACCGCATCACGATAGACGGATCGTCTTTAGACCGTCCGAATGAACCGCAAACTGAGGGACGTCCTACAGCGATGACCTTGGTGTTTTCTATGCGCAACCGACTGACGCAGCCGCAACCTTGGCCACATTTGTTGGTCGAATTAAAAGACGCGTCCAACACTCCCGTTGTTCGCAAGAGACTTGCCCCTGCAGACTACCTGCCTGCTCAGTTTAAAGATAAACCTTTTCTACCAAACCAAGAACTCAATTTGCGGTTACCGATCGAGGTCACTGGTTTGCAAATTACCGGATTTCAACTTACGCGTTATTTTCCCTGAGGCCTACGCATGACATCGCCCGTATTAATTTGTGGTTCCGTTGCATTCGACACGATCGCTGTATTCGAAGGCCGTTTTAAAGAACACATCCTGCCCGACCGGATTCATGCGCTTAGCGTGTCATTTCTGGTGCCCAGTATGCGCCGTGAGTTTGGCGGCTGTGCAGGCAACATCGCCTACAACCTGAAACTCTTGGGTGGTAAGCCTGTGCCTGTTGCAACAGTAGGCGAAGATGCG
>CAIYWO010000423.1 GCA_903929925.1 uncultured beta proteobacterium
TGCCACCCATCAAAATTAACTGGTTTGGGTCAACGCCTTGCGAGAGGAGCCATCGCCCCGTTGCGATGGCATCGAGCATGCGGGCATTTGCTCCAAGTGGGGTATAGGTCACCCAGTTCTCGTCCTTGCCTCGACTCCAGTAGCTATCCAGCACCAGCGTATTCGCGCCCAAGTCCTTTCTTGCCCAGAGTGCCGTTGCGAAGTCGCTTGGTACTAAACCGTGGCCTCCGTGCACGATCACAAAAGTTGGTCTGTTTTTCACGCCATCGGGGTGAGGATTCCAGCTCGCAAGAAGATTGCCTTTGCCGTTAAAGGTCGGCACGATCGGGCGCATTGGCGCGAGATTGACCTTGGTGGTGTTGTTGAAAAGACTGAAGTTCGTGATGGGTCGCTCGGGCGCTTGAGTGGCGACGATAGGAGGTTGAAAATATTCAACATCGGCACTTGAGAAAGGTGTGTTCGCACAACCACTCAACAGGATGACCGCGGCGTGGATAACTAAGAATAGAAATTTAATCATTCAGTATTTGGCATTTTTCCACGTAGGTGCGATTTGGAGCGTCAGCCACGAGATGATGGCGCCGACCATGATCACAATGGCTGGAGCCATTGCCATGTTGTGGACCGAAGAGAGGTACTCAGTAAACATTGGAGCTAATCCGCCAAATATGCCAACCGAGAAGCTGTAACCGAGTCCTATACCTGTTACCCGCACGCTGGCAGGTAACGCATGCGTCATGGCTGCACATAAGGGCCCCACAAACAGGCCTTGACCAATTGCCAAAATGAGTCCAGCTGCGATCATGTCCACATAGAGACCGCTTTTTGCCAAGCTAAAAGCGAACCACGGTCCTATGATGAGAAGGAAGGCTCCGAACTTAGCGACCCGTATGGTTCCAAATCGATCGCCCAAGTGTCCACCCAAAAGACAGAAGCCACCCACTAAAAGTAGACTCAATAAATTTACACTGAGCGCTGCATCATTCGTCACACCGGCATGGTGCACGGTCCAAGAAACGATGTACATGAAACCGACGAACGAAACGATTCCTGTTGCAGTGTTGGCTAAAGCAATAGCTAATACTGTGCGCCAGTGGTGGACAAACATCGCGAGAACAGGAGATTTTGGCCGCGCATCACTTCCAGAAAATATATCCTTACTCAAAGACGATCTAATCCATATGCCCAAGAGAGCGAGTGCGACGCTCAGTAAAAACGGAATCCGCCATCCCCATTCAGTCATTGTCTCCTTGCCGAGAGTCCAAGTGCACAGAAAGCAGACGGCAGTCCCAAGAAAAAGACCGGTGAATGCGCCCATGGGGCTGAAACTCCCAATGAAGCCTTGTATGCCCGAGGGTGATCGCTCGACCATGTAAACAACGGAGGTCGAATATTCACCGCCTACCGCCAACCCTTGCAGCATACGTAACAGCATGAGCAAAATCGGAGCCCATAGACCGATGCTTTGATAGGTGGGCATCAGACCAATTAGGACCGTGGGAATCGCGATCATTGCGACCGAGACTTGCATTGCAGTAGCGCGCCCGATTTTGTCACCGATGCTGCCAAGCAACAAGCCACCAATCGGACGCATGATCATCCCTGTTGCGAACGCTCCGTAGCTTGCAATGAGTGCCGCAACAGGATCGTCACTTGGAAAAAAATGAATCGCGAAATAACTCGCCAGATACGCATACACGATGAAGTCATAAAACTCGATCGCATTGCCAATTAACCCCGCTAACAGAGTTTTGCGCAGACTTGGCGGAGGAGCTAAATTATTCATGTTTGTTGTTAACAAAATATGGTGAGCCGAAGACATTTTTTAAATTAACATGAATGAGGATTTATTTTGGAGACAGACGTGAATCGAACAGAAAAAAATGCCCTTGAAGAGTTGGTGCTCTCTCTTGACGAGCAACGTTGCAAGGTCTTGGTCGCGAAAGATGGTCCAGGTTTGGCTGCCTTGATTGACGCGGACCTGACTTACACACACGCAAGTGGTCGTCGTGATACCAAAGATAGCTATGTCGACAGTGTCGCCACAAAGCGCGTGCAATACCTACAGATCGATCGCGAAGAAGTGACCGCGCGCGTAGCGGGTACCTCAGTGATTGTCGAAGGAAAAGTCAGGATGAAGATTCATTCTGATGGCGTGGACAAGAATCTTTACAACCGTTACCTCGGGGTTTGGACGACCACAAGCGGCAAGCCATTGCTCACCGCCTGGGCTTCGACCAAGCTCGAAGGTTAGTCCATCACCTTGTAGTCGGGCGCGACATCAAATTCAATTTGACCAAGCGCCCGTACTTCTTCTGGCGTAAAACCAGGTGCCACGGCCTCTAGAACAAAGCGGCCGTTCACCCAGTGCAGGACAGCCAGGTCGGTCACGAGCCAGTCGACACATTGGCGTCCCGTCAAGGGATACTTGCATTGCTTGGGCAGCTTTGTGTTGCCTTTGCTATCTGAGTGTTCCATGACGATGATTAACTCGACATCGCCAGAGATCAAATCCATCGCGCCGCCAATACCACCGCGACGGGTATCCGTCGTGCTCCAGTTCGCGACGTTGCCTTCGCGATCGACCTCATAGGCACCTAGAATAACCGTATCGATATGACCGCCGCGCGCCATTTCAAAGGAGGTCACGCTCTCAAAGAATGATGTGCCAGGGATAGCCTCAACAAATTGGCTGCCTGCATTAAATACGTCGGGATCAATAGCATCTCCAGTGACGATGCCGCCGTAGCCAAGTACACCGTTCTCGGCATGTAGCCATACGCCACGACCATCCAGGTAGTTTGAAACGAGGGTAGGGAGGCCTACGCCTAAGTTCACATAAGAGTCGTTGCGTACAATTTTTGCTGCGTTCTTTGCGATACCAGCACGTGTGAGCGCAGGCTTGCCGTTGTAATTACGAGCACTGTCAGCGGGGCGCTTCTCGGTGCGCGAGAGTGAACGCACATCAATCGGATCTGTAATTTTGACGACACGGGATACAAAAATACCGGGCAAGTTGATGTGCTCGGGCGCTAGTTCGCCGACTTCGACAATCTCTTCTACTTCGACGATGGCGACACGCGCGGCCTTAGCAAAGCTTACGTTAAAGTTGCCACTGCCCCCGCGAAACTGAACGTTACCTGCTCGATCAGCTTTGTATCCGCTCAAAAATGCGAAATCGACATGGATCGCCTCTTCCATCAAGTAGGGCTTACCATCAAAGTAGCGAATGTCCTTGCCCTCAGCCAACGCTGTATCAACGCCAGTCGGCGTGTAAAACGCTGGAATCCCCGCACCCCCAGCACGGCAACGCTCAACCAAGGTGCCTTGCGCGACGAGTTCAACGTCGAGTGTTCCCGCTGCAATACGTCTTTCCGCTTCCGTTTGCATGCCAGCTCGAATCGAGAATGAGGTAATGATTTTCTTGACTTGATCGTTCTCAACTAACAGTTGACCTTTCTCACCATTCGCACCGAGTGAGTTGCAGACGATGGTGAGGTCACGTACCCCTTTGTCGCGCAACGCAAAAATTAAAGTATTGGGAAAGCGGTGAGCCAGGCCAAAACCTGAGATCGCGACGCGCGCACCATCTTGAATATCTGCGATGGCTTCGGAGGCGCTGGAGACAACTTTATTCATGAGCTAGAGACGATATATTGAAATGTTTAAGGACTTCGAGGATTACTCGATGCGAATATTTAGAATTTTGTTGAGTTCTGTGAGCTCAGCTTTTTCTGCGTTCATCGCATCTTCAAATTGCTTTGGGGTGAGCAACTTGAGCTCCGACCCAGTAGCTTCGACACGCGCTCGAACTTCTGGTTGATTAAAGTATTTGGTCGCTGCGGTGTACAGATTTTGTACGATTGCGTCCGGCGTGCCGGCAGGTGCCAGTAGGCCATACCAAGAACCTGTTACGTCCTTCACGCCTTGCTCGGTCAGAGTAGGTACGTCCGGTAAGGCTTTCGCACGGTTAACAGATGACATCCCAATTGCTTTCAAGCGACCTGATTTCAAGTGTGGGAGCATTGCTGAAAGGTTCAGGAACGACACGTCTACATGCCCACCCAGCATGTCGTTTACTACGGGAGCGGCACCCTTATAAGGTGCATGCGTCATCTTGATTTTTGCCTCGATTTGAAAAATCTCTCCGGCAAGGTGTGTGGAGCTTCCCGTTCCCGTCGACGCAAAGGTCATGTGCTTGGTTTTAGCAAGCTCAATGAACTCTTTTACATTATTCGCCTTGATGTGAGGTGCAACAACCATCACGTTCGGCACATCAATGATCATCACGATTGGCTTGAACTCAGTCACACCATCGTAGGGTGGTTTTGCGGCAAAGACTGGGACAGCCGTGTGGGGAGCGCCTGCTCCGACCAGCAAGGTGTACCCATCGGGTGCGGATTTAGCAACGAAAGAGGTTCCAATAGAGCCACTCGCACCAGCTTTAGGTTCGATGACAAACGTTTGCCCAAGACTTTGCGATAGACCGTTCGCGAGTTCACGTGCGATCTGATCTGCCGGGCCACCAGCTGGGTAAGTAATAATTACTTTGACGGGTTTGTTTGGATAAGGCTGGGCGTAGACGCTAGAGACCGTTAGGGCTAGGGCAGCAAGGACCAAGTGCAGGATTTTTTTCATCGTTGTCTCCGTTAAATTCTTGTTATGCAACTTTCTAATTATTCGCCACGGGTCTCGGGCTCTGCCGGCTCAAACCGATAGCCGCTTGCCGCATCACCGCGAATGTAACCACAGTGTGGCCAGCCAAAGTGCACAGGCATAATCAGTGCGTTACGTTCGGCTGCCCGCTTTAAAAACAGCGCGCGCGAGGCGCGGGCTTGTTCTGCGTGGGCATCGATCCACGTGTTGATGTGTGGCATCGCAATTTGTAGTGGACTATGCATCACGTCGCCTGCGAAGATAGCTTCTTTGCCCTCAGAGCGCAGGCGGAAATGGATCGACCCCGGCGTGTGCCCAGGCATGATTTCCGCTTCAAGGCAGCCGGCAACCAGATCACCATCATCGATGAAATCAATTAATCCTGCTTCATAAAGGGGTAGGACGCTATCTTCAAAGGATCCGCTGATGACGCCTTTGTCTCCGTTCTTGTAAGCCGCTAGTGCAAGCTCAAAATCAACCCTGGGCATCAGGTGTCGAGCATTCGGGAAAGTGGGAACCCACTTGCCGTTTTCCATGCGTGTGCCCCAGCCCACATGGTCCGGATGGAAGTGCGTCACAACAACATGCGTCACGGATTGTGGATCCGCACCTGCAGCAGCTAACCACAGCGGGGTGAGGGTATTGAGCATATTCATGCGTTCAGAGGCACGCTTCTTGTGATTGCCGACACCTAAGTCGATCACGATCACTTTGTTGTCTATATGCAGGACCCATAGCTGCATCGCAACGATAAAGCGCTCAAGCTTGATGTTGTAATGGTGTGGAGCCAGCCAGGAAAGGTGTGGTTTGATTTCCTTCACGTCAAGCGCTGGAAATACAAAATCCGCTGCGTGGGTTGGACCGCTATATTCGATCACGTTATAGATTTTTGCTTTACCGACATGGCGTGAGTAGATCATTTTGGAGTTTCCAGTTTCGTGACGTTCTGTTGTATTTGCGTGATTTCGTTGTTTTACTCAACGAGGCGATAGGTTAAACGCCACTTGGTGTCACGATTCATCCATACCGGTGGGCCGTCCGAAAAACTGTTACCGCTTGGGTCAGCCGTCAGTCGTGACTGCATAAATGCTTTGGCCGTGGCTTCATCTTTGATACCGTACATGGCGAGATAGTGCGGAGAGCCTGGTTCCGGATGCATGAACTCACGTAGACGCTCGTAGCGCGCGCCACTCTCAAAGCCGTAACCTGTTAGTACTTCCGGGACGTGAATGTTGTTGTAGAACTGATTAAAGGCATCGACCTCTGCAGGACCAGCTCCGTTCGCTTCAGTCATGCCCACTAGGTACATGTAGGGCGATGCTGAAACTTGCAAAGAATTGGGGTTATTCAAAATGTGTTGCCACATCAAACGCCACTTTGTTTTGCGCTGTTTCCACGCTGCAGGGCCATCGCTATAGACTGGGCGTCCGCTCGCGGGGCCATCGTTGCGCGAGACATACAGCATCGCAGCTTCTTTGCTCTCGATGTCGTAGCAAGCGAGAAACCGAGGACCGCGCGGTCCCCGTGTATCGTCCTGGGCGAGTTCGTAACGACGACCGCGCAGAAAGCCTGGGTTCGCTGCCAACACTTCTTTGCGGTGAACGTTGTTATAGAAGTCGTTGAACGCAGCAACGTCAGCTGCGCTTGTGTCGGCTGGAATATCCATACCAACCCAGTAGGTGAATAGTGCGTCGCTCATGGCAGATCCTCGTGGGCGTTAGGCGAGTGTGAAGACGGGAACGCTTGGACCGTCTTCGCTTGGCTTGAAGGCAACCTTCACACGTTGTCCGCAACGAATCCCATCTAGGTCGCAGTCGACAATATTCGTCAACATGGTCGGGCCTTCGTCGAGCGTCACGTAGGCAATTGCGTAGGGCACTGGGCCCGAGGTTCGGGTGATGCTATAGCTGTAGATCGTTCCTGAGCCTTTCGCTTCTTTCCATTCAGTCTTGTCGCTAAAGCAGAAGGGACATAGCGCACGCGGATAGTGATGATATTCGCCGCAGTCAGCGCATTGTTTGACGAGTAGCTTGCCGTCGGTCGCAGCATTGAAGTAGACCTCATCACCATCGTTACATTTTGGTGCAGGGATTTTTCTGTCTTGGTAGGGAGTAGTCATCGCGTTATTCTCTTTCCATGATGAGTGTGGCGCTGCCGTGACGTGTGCTCAAGGCCCCGCCTGTTCCGTGTGCGAGCGCGAGATCGCAGTTTTTAACTTGTACAAGTGGGTGCGCTTCTCCGCGCAGTTGTCTTACCGCCTCAATAATCTTGGTGATGCCACCGCGGTTAACGGGGTGGTTGTTGCATAGGCCACCA
>CAIYWO010000424.1 GCA_903929925.1 uncultured beta proteobacterium
AAAAATCACAAAATCTGAGGCCGAATGGAAAGCACAGCTTTCCAAGGAACAATTCTACGTAGCACGCCAGAAAGGCACAGAGCGACCCTTCACGGGTGAGTTCTGGGATCACACCGCCTACGGTATTTATCGCTGCGTAGGTTGCGGCACCGCCCTGTTTGCCTCGGATACCAAATTCGATGCAGGATGCGGCTGGCCAAGCTATTTTGAGCCGCTCGATCCCGCAAACGTCAAGGAAGAAACCGATATGTCGCATGGCATGATCCGCACAGAAGTCATGTGCAACGTGTGCGATAGTCATCTAGGCCATGTGTTTCCAGACGGACCACCACCGACGGGTTTGCGTTACTGCATTAACTCGCTCTCTCTGACGTTCGAGGCGGTCAAGCCATGAAGAAGTTTCTCTTTGACCTGTTTCCGCTGATTCTATTTTTTGCGGCCTACAAAGTCGCGGGTATCTACATGGCTACCGGGGTCGCCATGGCTGCCGCCATCCTGCAAATCCTCTGGATCAAGCTGCGCGGTCATCCCGTTGAAACCATGCACTGGGTTAACCTTTCTATTATTGTGGTTTTTGGTGGTGCCACCCTTTGGCTCCAGAACGAAGCCTTCATCAAGTGGAAGCCTACCGCGTTGTACTGGCTCTTTGGCGGTGTCCTTCTTGGTAGCAAGCTGTTCACTGGTCGCAACCTGATGCAAAAACTGCTGGGTGAAAAAATCGCCATGCCAGACAATGCCTGGACACGGCTAAACCTGGCCTGGGCGCTTTTCTTTCTCGCAGCCGGTGCCCTGAACCTGTTTGTTGCCTTTTCTGGTTGGTTCACCGAAGACCAGTGGGTGAACTTCAAGGTTTTTGGTCTGATGGCACTCCTGATTGTCTTTGTGATTGGACAGTCCCTCTGGCTGGGTAAACATATTGAACAACCAAGCGAAGATGGCTCAAACAAGCCCTCTGCCGCCAACGACCCCAAACTATGACAAACCCCCACCTTACCCTGCTGCGCGAGCGCCTAGGCGCTCTGAATGCCCATGAACTCGACATTCAAGACGATTCGCATCTACATGCTGGCCATGCCGGCAACAAAGGAGGTGCCAGCCATTTCACTGCCACGATCGTGGCCGAATGCTTTGCTAACAAGCCGATGATTGCGCAACATCGGCTAGTGTATGATCTCGTGCGCGATTTAATCCCCCACCCGATTCACGCTCTCGCGTTGTCGACTCGGGCGCCTTCCAAAGGAAATACATGAAACGTATCGTTATGTTTGCTGCCGCTCTGGTCTTGGCAGCACCTGTTTATGCTCAAAACGTTGCAACAGTGAATGGCAAGCCCATCACCAAAGCCAATGTGGACGAGTTCGTCAAACTGCTCGCCACACAAGGCGCAACAGACTCGCCCCAACTGCGCGAACAAGTCAAAGAAGAGCTCATCAATCGTCAAGTGATGGTGCAAGCTGCTGAAGCCGCAGGTCTGGCGAAAGACCCAACGACCACGGTTGAGCTCGAACTGGCGCGTCAAGGTATCTTGGTCCGCGCGTTGATGGCTGACTACCTGAAAAAGAACCCCATCACCGACGCAAAAATCCAAGCTGAATACGACAAGCTGAAAAAAGCCGAAGACGGCAAGTATGAGTATGAAGTGCGTCACATTCTTGTTGAAGACGAGAAGACGGCAAACGACATGCAGGCTAAGCTGAAAGCCAAATCGGCTAAGTTTGAGGACCTCGCCAAGTCATCGAAAGATACAGGCAGTGCCGAAAAAGGTGGAAACCTTGGTTGGGCCTCGGATTCAAACTACGTCGAACCGTTTGCAAAAGCAGTCGCTGCAACACCAAAAGGTCAGTTGGCTGAAAAACCCGTTCAGTCGCAGTTTGGCTGGCACGTGATTGAAGTGTTGGACAAGCGTCCTGTCGCTTTCCCACCTCTTGAGCAAGTTCGCAAAGAACTCGAGCAGATGATGCGCGAGCAAACCTTAGCGGCCTACCAGGCTGAGTTGCGTAGCAAAGCTAAAGTCCAGTAAGTATTTAGCCGCGCACCCCAAAAGGGTGTGCATCAAACGCCGTCTGACCAAAAATCAGGCGGCGTTTTCTTTTAACAAGTCGCGTAGCGCGGCCTCATCCAGAATCGTGACACCAAGCTCTTGCGCTTTCTCGAGTTTGCTACCTGCCTCTGTGCCCGCCACAACATACGAGGTCTTGCGCGAAACTGAACCACTGACTTTGCCACCCGCTGCAACAATCTGCTCTGAGGCCTCTTCTCGGGAC
>CAIYWO010000425.1 GCA_903929925.1 uncultured beta proteobacterium
ATGTGCCAGCTGGACGTCGCTATTTGACGCTTGGTACCGATGGCTTCGGCAGAAGCGATACACGTGCGGCGCTCAGATCCTATTTTGGTGTCGATGCAGCAACGATTTCACGTGCTGCACGACGTGCCTTGAAATGACAGCCGAGAGCCGCCCTGCGCTGGTACTTGATGCCTGCGTCATGATGTCAGGCTTACTCAGACCCTTGCTGCTAGATTTAGCAGCAACGGGCTTGTTCGCCCCCTTGTGGACTTACAAGATTGGTCAAGAGTGGCAACGAAACGCCGCACGTCTATGGGATATCGAACCGCGGGTGCTTGAAACTGAATGGGCACGCATGCAAGAGCGCTTTCCACTCGCTGACATGGGAGACGTGACAGAACATGAAGCCCCCCTCAAACACACTGACAAAAAAGACAAACACGTTGCTGCTGCAGGTGTTGCAGCTGTCGCAAAGACCGACTGCTCGCCGATTAGCGTTGTGACCTGGAACACCAAAGATTTCAGCCGCTCTGAACTACGCCGACAACAGCTAGGGCTCATTGACCCTGATCGCCTGCTATCGCAGTGGTGGCCATTACATGAGCAACTTTTACGTCAACACATTGAAGCAACGATCCAGTCACTGGTAGACACGGGCCGCCGCCAACCGGAAGCGACCATCCCAATGCTCAAACGCGATCGACTGTTTAGACTCGCAGGCTGCTACGATCGGTAGACCAACAGCGCAAGCGTGACGGCATCAGGCTAAGCAATAAAAAACCCCACTCGTCTGAGGCGACGAGTGGGGTTCAGATAAAGCTAATTTACTGCTGTGGTGCTGCGGGCGCTTCGGTTGCTGCAGCAGGTGCAGGTGCACCACCTTGCTGCTCGATGCCACCAATCGCCTTCACCGACAGACGCAAACGGCCTTTGTCATCGGCCTCGATCACTTTAACGCGCAGGCTTTGACCAACCTTGAGCACGTCATTGATGTTGGCGATGCGGTAGTTTGCAATCTCAGAGATGTGCAGCAAGCCATCACGGCCTGGCAGCACTTGCACGATCGCACCGAAATCCAGCAGGCGCAGAACACTACCTTCGTATTCCTGGCCCACTTCAACGTCTGCAGTCAGCTCAGTAATACGACGCTGCGCTTCACGTGCGCGATCCAGATCAGCGCTTGAAATCACGATTGCGCCGTCATCCGAGATATCAATCTGACAACCCGTTTCTTCGGTCAAGGCACGGATGGTTGCACCACCTTTACCAATCACGTCACGGATTTTTTCAGGATTGATCTTCATGGACAGCATGCGTGGCGCAAATTCGGACAACTCTGTACGCACGCCCTGTGTGGCCTCACGCATCTTCGACAAGATATGCATCCGGCCGTCGCGCGCTTGTGCCAAAGCAACCTGCATGATTTCTTTCGTGATGCCCTGGATTTTGATGTCCATCTGCAACGCAGTGATACCTTTATCGGTACCGGCAACTTTAAAGTCCATGTCACCTAAGTGATCTTCATCGCCGAGGATGTCAGTTAGAACTGCAAATTTACCCGCGTCAAGAATCAGACCCATCGCAACGCCTGCGACCAAATCTTTAACTGGTACGCCAGCATCCATCATTGCGAGCGAACCGCCGCAGACCGATGCCATCGAAGACGAACCGTTTGACTCGGTGATCTCTGACACAAGGCGGATGGTGTACTGGAAGTCAGCGGCTTCTGGCAGCAACGGCACCAGCGAACGCTTAGCTAAACGGCCATGACCGATTTCACGACGCTTCGGCGTGCCGACGCGACCGGTTTCGCCAGTGGCGAACGGAGGCATGTTGTAGTGCATCAGGAAACGGTCACGGTACTCGCCCATGAGTGCGTCAATGATTTGCTCGTTTTGCTTGGTACCCAAGGTCGCGATAACCAGCGCCTGCGTTTCACCACGCGTAAACAATGCACTGCCGTGCACGCGAGGCAACACGCCCAAACGAATCGAAATCGGACGCACAGTGCGTGTATCACGACCATCGATACGTGGTTCGCCTGACAAAATCTGGCTGCGCACGATGCGGGCTTCGAGATCAAACAAAATATTGTCAACCGTCACCGAGTCTGGCTTGGTGGTGCCTGCAGCAGTCGCTTCTTCAGCGAGCTTTGCATGCACGTCAGCGTAGACCTGACGCAGCTGCGTTGTGCGCTCTTGCTTTTGACGTGTCTGGTAGGCTGCGTTCAGCGGGCCTTGTGCAGCAGCTGTCACCGAAGCGATCAAGGCTTCGTTTTTGGCGGCAGGTGCCCAGACCCAGTCAGGCTTGCCAGCTTCGCGCACGAGGTCGTGAATCGCGTTGATGACAGCTTGCATTTGCGTGTGACCAAAGACCACGCCACCGAGCATGATTTCTTCAGACAATTGCTGTGCTTCAGATTCCACCATCAACACGGCGGCTTCTGTACCAGCAACAACCAGATCCATCTGCGATGTCTTAAGCTGTGTGGCGGTCGGGTTTACGATGTACTGGCCATCGATATAACCAACGCGTGCGGCACCAATCGGGCCGTTGAACGGAATGCCTGACACAGCCAAGGCGGCCGAGGCACCAATCATCGCAGGGATGTCAGGATCGATCTCTGGGTTGCAAGACAATACGTGAATGATGACCTGGACTTCGTTGTAGAAGCCTTCAGGGAACAAAGGACGCAAAGGACGGTCGATCAAACGCGACGTCAGTGTTTCTTTTTCGGAAGGCTTACCTTCACGCTTGAAGAACCCGCCAGGGATCTTGCCCGCTGCGTAGGTTTTCTCGATGTAGTCAACAGTCAGTGGGAAAAAATCCTGACCTGCTTTTGCATCTTTTTTAGCAACAACAGTTGCAAGCACTACGGTGTCTTCGATTGTTACCAGCACTGCACCCGATGATTGACGAGCGATTTCGCCAGTTTCGAGCACAACTGTGTGTTGGCCGTACTGAAATGATTTGGTCACTTTATTGAACATGACAATTTATTCCTTACAAATGAAAAACCGTGGACGTCGCAGCACGCGTGCCGCATCGACCACGGTTGATTCACGGGGAGACTGCCCCACAGATTCCGATCACTTACGCAGACCGAGTTTTTCGATCAGTGCGCGATAAGAATCAGGGTTGCGGCCCTTGAGATAATCGAGCAACTTACGGCGACGGCTAACCATGCGAAGCAGGCCGCGACGTGAGTGGTGGTCTTTCAGGTGAGTTTTG
>CAIYWO010000426.1 GCA_903929925.1 uncultured beta proteobacterium
CAGTCTGCCTGGGTGGCGTAACCCTGAAAATTACGCTGCAGCGTCCCGTGTTCTAGCGCTTGAGCGAGCTCATCTTCGGGCAGAGCAAAGTGATCCATACCGATGTAGACATAGCCCGCAGCTAATAGCGTATCCACTGCAAGCTTAAGCATCGCAAGCTTAGTGGCTCCGCTCGGCAAGGCAGCCGCCTCGATGCGCCGCTGAGGCATAAACCGCTCCGGCAGATGGGCATAGCTATACAAGGCAATACGATCCGGGCGCCATTGCAAAACGGTTTCTAGCGTCGTGCGCATTGTCTCAGTCGATTGCAGAGGCAAGCCGTAGATCAAATCAATATTGATTGAGCGGAATCCAAGAGACCGAGCCTCATCTATAACCTTTGCCGTCAGGTCGGCGGGCTGTATGCGGTTGACGGCCTTCTGTACAGCAGGATCCAAGTCTTGCACGCCCAGACTCATGCGATTAAACCCATGTTTAGACAGCAAGGCTAGTGCACCGGAATTCAAACGCCGCGGGTCAATTTCGATCGAGCACTCTGCGGTTGGGAGAAGCTCAAACGAAGCATGCAACATTTGCAGTAGCCTCTCGAGCTGTGCGTTTGTCAGAAAAGTGGGTGTGCCACCCCCCAGGTGCAGTTGGCTCAATGCGGGCGCTTTTACGAAGCGACTTCGCACGAGCTGAATTTCTTTTTGCAAGTAGTCAAGATACAGGTCTGCACGCGTACGATCTTTCGTCGCGATTTTGTTGCAGGCGCAGTAATAGCAAACGGTGTCGCAGAACGGTACGTGTATGTAGAGCGAGAGCGGTGCGTCGGGTGTCGTCTCTTGCCTAAGACTCAGGGCATGGTCATATTGCTGATCGACACTCCCTTCAGCAAAACGATCAGCGGTGGGATACGAGGTGTAACGCGGCCCACTCCCCTCGTAACGGGCAATCAAATCCACATCAAATTTGACCTGACTTAAGCTGGCTGCGTGCATAACTGACCGTGCAATAAATAATCAATGAGGTCTTTCACCGAACGCATCGCCTGCCCGAAGGGCAGTTGGCCTGCTCCCCGAAAGAACAGCCCTTTTTGGACATCGCCTTTGAGGGCTGCGACCAGTTTGAGATCAATACAAAATTGACCTACCTTGGCGTTCCCATCACGTAAACCACATTGCGTCAGGCAATCCATACGCTGTGAACAGCGCCTTGGATCCGCCTTGGCACATGCCTGCATCCGAGGCTCGTGGCGCTGATATTGCCGCAGCCAGTTGGTAGAGACTGCGCGCGCTGGCAAGCCCGCGACGCTTGTGAACTCGACCATGTTTGACGGCTCAGCTTCCATCAGTACACGCTTAAAGTCGGCATGGGCGTCGCCCTCTTCGGTCACAGCAAACGCAGTGCCGAGTTGTACGGCACTTGCACCTGCGCCAAGCCAATGGCGGACTTTTTCGTGGGTATCAATGCCGCCTGCCAAAATTAATGGCGGCGCATCCGTACCGAGCCCAAGCTCTTGAAACAACGCCTGGCACTGTTCAATCACCAGATCAAACTCAAAGCGTTCTGCGTGCAGGTCCTCGATGCGTGCAGCACCCAAATGGCCACCCGCATGGCCGGGGTGTTCAAGAACAATAGCGTCCGGACAGCGGCCTTTCTTTAACCACTTTTTCATGACAATCGCGACGCCACGAGACTCGGAAAGAATAGGGATCAGACCTACTTTGGGGAAATCGGCTGTCATTTCAGGAAGGTCAATGGGCAACCCAGCGCCCATCACAATCGCTTGCGCACCGCTCTCGCAGGCCTGACGGACTAAGCCTGGATGGGCGCGTACCGCCTTCATCACGTTAACCGCCACTACGCCCTGACCTTGCGCGTGCGCTAATGCTGCTTTGATCTCTCGGTCAAGCGCGATCTCGTTCGCACGATCAATGAGGTCACGGTCACGGCAGTTCTCTGTTTGCTCAACCAGATCTGGGTGATGGTGGCGCAGATCAATGCTCGCGATGGTCCCCATCGCATTTTCGCGTGCGACTGCGCCTGCTAAACGGTGGGCAGACACGCCCACCCCCATGCCGCCCTGCACAATTGGGGATATTTTCTTACCAACGATGGAAAGTGGGGTAAACCAAGAGTCTGAATATGTGGTCATGCAAACACAGTACCGCAGGCTTTGACTCTTGGCCTACGGCGACATGTCATTTGTTTGATTCAAAACAAACTTTCGTGATGTTTATTTGAAATACGTCTCAATGAAGTGCTTACCCAGGAACCCAAGCAAGGCAAGCAGCGCTCCGTAATGCGCAGTCATGAGCCAAAAGGTCTTTCGCTCGATTTCTGAGCGCAACTCAATGCGAACGTCAGAAATATCCTGACGCAAGGCGGCCTGCCCCTGGATCATTTCAACCCGCAGGTCGGACACAGCCTGACTTAGTTGCGCCATGCTGTTGTCGAGGCGCTCGATTAACTTGCTGTTTTGCTCTACTAGTAACTCAAGGGTGTACAC